>NZ_JBAHYJ020000108.1:0-30554 GCF_036697665.2 Scytonema sp. PRP1
GCAGTTTTATACATTAATGGAAAGGCAACCACTGTGGCAGCGATCGCCGCACCATACCAGGTAAAAACGACACTAAAGCCCAAAGGCTCCATGAGTTTCCCCACGGGACCATTTTTGCCAAACAGCAGTAGCAACAAAAAGCCAACGACCGTGGGAGGTAAAATCAGAGGAGCAACGAAGATTCCCTCAATCAAACATTTCCCTTTTCCTCGATATCCCAGCATCCAATAGGCAGCAGCAATACCTATAAAAAAGGTAATAAATGTTGCAAATATGGAGGTTTTTAGCGATATCCATAGAGGGGAAAGGTCAAGAGGCATAAGTCATTCAAAATTTAAAAAGTAACACCCATTGAGACAGACTCAGAATTCGTGTCTTGCTTTTTGGCAGAATTTTAGTTTCTGATAAATTGACTAACCACCAACTTAATAATAAATAAGTTGGTAAGAAATTCATATATACAGTTAGACAGTTTTCAACGACATTCAAAAGGTAAATGAGGTCGAGTGACATTTTATCTACTCATTCTGTAACCGTACTTAAAAATAAAAAAGTATAAATAAAAACATTTTTATCAGATTTGTCTATTTTACCGATGGTAGCCCAATGAGATAGCCTAAAATTTTCATCATGTTGGGGAGTAGGGAATGGACTGTAAAAAATTTCCAATCTCCACTCCTCACTTACCACTTACTCGCTTGATACGCCAGTTAAATCTGCAACAGTTTAACGGCTTGTTGCTGGTACTTTTGATGCTTGCCCTTCGGGTATCTCCTCCGGAGAGGCTGCGCCAACACCAGTCGCCTAGGTCGGGAGACCCCTTCGGGTATCTCCTGAGCCTGCGGCACGGCTGCGCCGAACGGAGACGCTACGCGTTCGCCCTTGGCGTGCGCTTTGCGCTTACGCCAGTTGCCTCTGTTGGGAAACCCTCCTGCAGCACTGGTCTCACCTCCTGCAGCGCTGGTTCACACAATAAACCCATATTTGTTTAGTACAGTCTTAGCTGGATCACTAGATAAAAACTGGACAAACTCCTTGGCTGCGTTAACATTTTTACTGCTTTTAAGCACTGCCATAGGGTAAACAATCGGGGAGTGGTATTTATCGTCAACAACGACGGCGACTTTCACCTTATCAGAGATTTTGGCATCGGAGGCATAAACCAGACCTGCATCGGCGTTGCCACTTTCTACTGATGTTAAGACTTGACGTACATTGTTAGCCAAGACCAATTTGCTCTTGATCTTGTCATAAATGTTCAATTTCTGCAAAACTTGCTCGGCATATTGCCCAGCTGGGACACTCCTGGGTTCGCCGATCGCAATTTTCTTCACCTTGGGATCTGCCAATGTGTTGAAGCTGGTGACACCTGTAGAGTTACTGGGTACAACCAAAACCAGACGGTTATTCGCTAGGTTGGCAAGGGTACCCGGAACCAGCAAGCCTTTTTGCTCCAAAGCATCCATTTGCTTTTTTGCAGCAGAGATAAAAACATCTGCGGGTGCGCCTTGCTCAATTTGTTGCTGTAAGGCACCGGAAGCGCCAAAGTTATAGCTTATGTTGACACCCGGTTTACTTTGTTGGTAAAGAGTATTAATTTCCCCTAGCGCATCTTTGAGGCTGGCAGCAGCAGATACAAGTAGGTTGCCGTTTGACTGTGCTATGACAGGAGATGGATCAAACAATCGCAAGCCAATTGCAAGCAACAAGCTAGCAACTGCAATGCTTATAAAGGCAAAAAGTTGTCTTCTTTTCATAGTGGGACTTACAAAGATCCTCTTTTGATGAAATTACGGTTGGTACAATCTTACCAACCTAACCCCTCCATTACCAATCAATTTGGTATGATGCCTAGAAAAGAACAACGATGGGTCAGATTTCAAACTTTAAAGGAGGAGCGCAGACTTCTCTTTGGAGTTCTCAAAGCAGTCTCAGCGTACAAAGACCGAGATTCTGCGGGAAGGTGATAACTATCGCCCAACCGACCAGCATTCTAATTCAAAGATGTACCTGCAAATGTCCCTGTGCTTGTGCTAACTGCAAAAGTTCTTGTGTCGTGAGGCTACGTTTTTTCTCTACCGACTCTTTGCGTACCGCCTCCAACACAGACTGGGTTTGTTCTTTGTTGAGAATGATACCGTACTGCTGTAGTACGCTCGATAGCAATGCCCCACCAGAATGTTTACCCACAACCAAACGCCGCTCCCACCCTACCTCTTCGGGAGCAAATGGCTCATAAGTGCTCGGATTTTGCAACACACCGTGGGCATGAATTCCGGATTCATGAGCGAAGGTATTTTCACCAACAATTGCCTTCCAAGGCGGTACATTGGCACCTGATGCCGCTGCGACAAGTCGCGAGACTTCCAACAGACCAGAAGTGTCAATACCCAAATCAATGCCGTGAATGCATTTGAGAGCCATGACAACTTCTTCTAATGCTGCATTTCCGGCTCGTTCGCCTAACCCGTTTACTGTTGTATTTACTGATAAGGCTCCTGCTTTGATACCAGCAAGGGCATTGGCAGTTGCTAAACCAAAATCATTGTGGGTGTGCATTTCCACAGGAATCGACAATGCCATCACCAATTGCTTAACTTTATCGTAAGTCGTGAAAGGGTCGAGAATGCCTACGGTGTCACAAAAACGAAACCGCGATGCACCCCATTCTTGAGCAGAATGTGCTACATCTTGGAGGAAGTTTTCGTCTGCTCTTGTGGAATCTTCTCCTCCCACGGATACAAACAGACCTTGATCAACAGCGAAGCTAATACTATCTTTAAGTTTTTGCAAAACCACCTGCGATTGACCGTGAAATTTCGCGGCAATTTGGATTTGGGAAACCGGAATGGAAATATGCACTCGCTTCAAGCCACAAGCAATAGAAGCCTGAATATCTGATATGACAGCGCGGTTCCACCCGAGTAGTTGTGCTTGCAAACCCAAGCCGGAAATGAGCGATATCGCTCGTTGTTCTTCCTCACCCATCGCCGGAATACCGACTTCTAACTCGTGAACGCCGATGGTGTCGAGAATAGCCGCGATCGCCACTTTCTCCTCTAAGTTAAAAGCAATACCAGCGGCTTGTTCACCATCGCGCAGTGTTGTGTCATTAATAAGAACTTGACTCATTGCCAAAATGCCTCTAACGAAAGGTGATGTATATCAAACCTCGTGCATCATGAACTGCTTACACCATTACCCATGAAAACTTATTAATCCCCCTCCTTGCTTGCGCTTAGGGGGTAGGGGGTGGGTTTTTTCAAGTCTGCTCGGTACAAATCAAGTTCACTCGTTAAGGCTGTCATTATTCTAGAGCGAGGATTTCAGGCGTTGTTACAAATCTTTATATAGCTCTATTCAAAAGTATTTTTTAATGCGGCGTGAATTTCAGCGTGTTTCCTACAGAGGAGCGAGCTCTAACGCGCAGCGTGCGTCTCTGACGCGAGGACTCTCCCAGAATCGGCTTTAACTGCCAGATTTTCCCTCAATTGTATCTTAATTCCAACGCCGAGCCATCTGGCTCGGCGTTGAAGTTTTTGCACAAATTTTTTAACACAGCCTTTGGGAAATCTCCACTTGTACTGCTAAGCAGTCAAGTGGCGTAGGTTACACTGCTTTGGCTCAATTCATCGCATAAGTAGGAAATACCTTTGCCTGCTTGGATTTAATATAAACACGCTGCTCCTCTCTAATGTTGAGCTTAGTAAAATGCTCCCGGCTGAGGAAAGCAGTTAGTGTTTCACCAGACTTGAGAACCAACTCGACCCGAATTTCCCAACCTAAGTTAATAATGCGATACACTTTGGCAGGCGCAGTATCCTCAGCAGGACTCGTGTGAATCAGAATGTCATGAGGGCGCAAAAATACCTGCTCGTTGGTGCGAAGGGTTAAATCGCTGTCTGGCAGAATACCAGTATTACTAGGAAGAACATTCACTGGACCAATAAAACTCATCACAAAAGGTGATGCTGGCTGGTCATAAATCTCCGCAGAGCTACCAATTTGCTCTACCCGACCATGATTCATCACCACAATTTGGTCTGCAACTTCCATCGCTTCTTCTTGGTCGTGGGTGACAAGTACAGTTGTTACATGAACGTCTTCATGCAATTTTCGTAACTGCGCCCTTAATTCTTTACGGACTTTAGCATCTAACGCTCCAAATGGTTCATCCAACAACAATATGCTCGGCTGAACCGCCAATGATCTTGCAAGCGCCACCCGTTGGCGTTGACCTCCAGAGAGTTGGGAAGGATAGCGATCGCCAAATCCCCGCAACTGCACTAACTCCAAAAGTTCCTCGACTCGCGCCTGAATCTTACTTTTGGGAACCTTACGGATTTCCAATGGAAAACCGATGTTCTGGCGCACCGTTAGGTGTTTAAATAAAGCGTAATGCTGAAATACAAAGCCTATGTGGCGGTCTTGCACAGACTTATAAGTCGCATTTTCACCAATCAGCCAGATTTCACCGGAATCAGGAGTTTCTAACCCCGCAATCATCCGTAACAAAGTTGATTTTCCTGAGCCAGAAGGTCCTAACAGCGCCACAAGAGACCCTGTTTTCACTTCTAAACTCACATTGTCAACAGCATGGAAAGAACCGTACTGTTTAGTTATATTCTCAACTACAATGCCCATAGTATATCCTCCCGGAAATTGATATAGTTATAAACTACGGTTAGTTTATCGGAAAAATGGTATTTCAGACAACAATGACTATTTCATCTCGTTTTCCTCATCCATCTGGTCAAAACACTAAACACACCTTTAAGCCGCGTTCATTCTTGCCAGTACGGCAAAATAGTCTGTGGAAAATTGAAACAGGAGTTGTGCGGATTGTCACTTGGCATGAAGACGGTACACTTGTCACTTTAGGAGTTTGGGGAGCCGGAGATATTGTTGGTCAAGCATTTTCTAAGGTAGAACCATATCAGATTGAGTCTCTTACTAAAGTAGAGGCGACAATCTTGCCTTTAGAAGGGTGGTTTCCATTAACAGATGTTATGCTTGCCCACATTCAACAGGCGGAAGAACTGATGGTTATTCGTAGCTATAAAACGGTGGAAATTATGCTCATTAAACTTTTGGCTTGGTTAGGCAAAAAATTTGGTCGAGAAGTAGAAACTGGACATTTAATTGATTTGCGCCTCACTCATCAAGACATTGCTGATATGCTCAATTCAACTCGCGTGACAATCACACGTATCCTCACTCAATTAGAGGAACAGGGCTTGATTTCTCGTCTCCCCCTGCATCGGATTGTCTTGAAACAAGAAGAACTTTGGCATTATGAAATTTAGTTTCAGACATATCAGCAATACCAGCTATCTCCATCAGCGTTTGGCTTACCTACAATTTTTAGATTTAAAGATTCCAGGTAAGCCAAACCGTGCCTAATTTGTGGCACAGTTCCACGAATTTCTAAATCAAAGCGTCCTTCTCCATTAGTATGTTTTCCCAGCATTGCCCCCGTAATATTAACGACTAAACCGTGAATGGCAATCAGCCGAGAAATCACAGGTTCCTGCTGGTAACGTCCGGGAATATGTAGGCGTAGGCGCATCTTTGTGGTATTGCTGCTTTTAAAAGCTGGTGCAACCATAGAAATTAAGAATGAAGAATTAAGAATGAAAGGAGAAAAAATTAATCATAGATAAAAACTTCATACTTCTAAAGCCTTGTTGGGATGTGTGGAAGCGAGGGTGCTTTCAAGCCTGGGAGGAAACACGACTCAGGCAATTTTAAGCGCATTTATTTATGGGGATACCGAACCTGCGTTCTGTGTTCTGTGTTCTTCTTAAATTTCACCAACTCGCTGTATCGATGTCATGCCAAATTTCCAAATCTAAGTCATTGATGTAAGTCAGCGCACTCTCAATTTGTGTAGAAGTTCCCTGTAAATCCAGGTCAAACCAACCATCTCCAATACCATTGGCTCCCAATATAGCAGCAGTGATATTCACAGTGAGACCGTAGTTTGACACCAGGCGAGAAATGACAGGTTCCTGGTGATAGTCTTTTGGAATTCTCAACCGAATTCGTTTGTGGGTAAGCTGATCGTCTGAAACCATAGCTGATATCGGTTCACTTGCCATCTTTTAATGTTTCGCTTTGATGCCTGCTTTGCGTTCTAAAAACTCTTTAAGCACCAAAGTCACAACTGCTAGCAGCGTTAACACAACAGCAACTGAGAAGGCTGCTTCAGTTTCATACTGTTTGTAAGCGTCTTCCACGTATAATGGTAAGCTTTGAGTTTTCCGGGCAATGTTTCCAGAGACGACTGCGATCGCACCAAATTCACCCATGGATCTGGCATTGGTCAAAATCACCCCGTAGAGTAGCCCCCAACGAATATTCGGTAGAGTTACGCGCCAAAATATCTGCCAATCTTTCGCACCTAGTGTTCTGGCTGCTTCTTCTTGGTCGTTACCTAACTCCTCAAGAATGGGGATCACTTCGCGGGCGACAAACGGCAAACTCACAAATGCTGTAGCCAGCACCATACCTGGAAAAGCAAAGACGACCTTAATATCAAGTGCCTGTAACCAAGGACCAAACCACCCATTTCGCCCGTAGAGGAGCACAATCATCAATCCCGCAACCACAGGCGAGATTGAAAACGGCAGGTCAATAATACTCAAAAGAAGAGCGCGACCTGGGAAGCTATTGCGGGCGATCGCCATAGCTGCACATAAACCAAACACCGTATTTATTGGTACAGTAATAATAGCTAGTATTAATGTTAACCAGGCTGCATGAGTAAATTCTGGGCGCGTCAGATTGGAGAAAAACACACCAATCCCTTTATGGAAAGCTTGAACAAAGACATTGAGCGCAGGAAGGTACAGCACTAAAGTTAAATACAACACTGCTACTCCAATGAGAATAGCTGGAGCCAAACTCTTAGGCTTAATTTGCTTTTGATTGCTTGGCTGTGATGTCGCTGTATGAAAGTGTGGTTGCACAAAACCATCATTATTTGACGTCATATCTTCTTCCCCAAGCTTGTAACATATTGATTCCCAGCAGTATCAACAGAGAAATGACCAGTAGTACTATGCCAATGACAGTGGCACCGGAATAGTCATACTGTTCCAATCTTTGGAAAATGAGTACAGGTGCGATCAAATCTTTGAAAGGAGTATTGGAAGCGATAATTACAGTCGAACCATACTCCCCAACTGCACGTGCAAAACCTAAGGCAACACCAGTCAAAATAGAGGGTAACAACGGTGGCAAAATCACTTTGGTGAAAGTTTGCCATTGAGACGCACCTAAGCTCCAAGCTGCTTCTTCTATTTCCTTTTCCATTTCCATAAGGACTGGTTGCACCGTCCGTACCACAAAAGGTAACGAGATGAATATCATTGCTACCCCCACGCCCAAGCGGGTAAAAGAGACCTTAATCCCAAACGGTGCCACTAGTGAGCCAATCCAACCATTATCGCTGTAGACTGTTGCTAAGGTTAGCCCTGCCACCGCAGTTGGTAAGGAAAATGGGAGGTCCACGGTGGCATCAAGCACCCGTTTGAAGGGAAATTGATAGCGGACGAGAACCCAAGCAATCAGAGTTCCAAAGAAACCATTGATCAGGGCGGCTCCTATGGCTGTAACAAAAGTCACCTCATATGTTGCTAATGCGAGTGGATTAGTCGCGATTTCCCAAAACCGAGCAGGAGGTTCACTACTTGCCTTCAGCAACATAGCAAGTATTGGGATGAACAACATCACGGTCAGGTATGCGAACGTAATCCGCCATGTCCAAGGAATATTAGACAAATCACGCAGGTACTTTTTCCAACCCTGAGGTTTTTGACGAATAAGTTTTTGCTGACGTGATGGAGGTGAAGATAGAGCCATAAGTGGTAAGGAAGTAAGGAAAGTTGGGGAGCAGTTGCTAATGACCAATGACTAATGACCAATGACTAATGACGATTTATCTTTTTGATTGAATTTGGTCAAAAACTGCACCATCTGCAAAAAATTTCTTTTGGACAGCATCCCATCCGCCGTAGTCACTCACTGTCCCTAAGTTTTTAACTTTGGGATATTTGTCTGCGAGTTGTTTCGTCTGTGCTGTTTCCTCTACAGGTCGAAATCCGACTTTGGCAAACTCCTGTTGTGCTTCCGGTGTATACAGGTATTTGACAAAAGCTTCAGCAACTTCACGGACACCGTGTTTATCGACATTCTTGTCTACAATTGCGATTGGATTGTCGATGGAGATGTTTACATCAGGAATCAGGTAATCTACTTTTTCGCCCTTTTGTTGCGCCAGAACAATTTCGTTTTCGTAGTTGATCAAAGCATCTCCTTGGCTCCGTTTAGCAAAGATATCAGTTGCTTCACGAGCATCTTTTGTCAAGATAGGGACATTTTTGTAAACTTTTGTCACAAACTCTAGTGCTTTTTGGTCTGTTCCACCAGTTTTGATTACTGAATTCCAAAGCGCTAAAAAATTCCAGCGAGCGATACCAGAAGTTTTGGGGTCAGCAGTAATGAGTTTTACATCATCCTTTGCCAAATCTGCCCAAGTTTTGATGCCTTTTGGATTACCTGGACGAGTGACTAATGCGGCAACAGATTTAGAGACAATGCCATTATTGGGAAATTCCTTCTCCCATCCTGGCGAAATTAATCCAGCCTTCTCAATTTTTTGGGTATCTAAGGCAAGTGCCAAGTGAACAATATCTGCTTCCAAACCATCAATCACAGCACGAGTTTGAGAACCAGACCCTCCGTAGCTTTGCTCGAAGGAGACATTTTGATTATGTTCTTTCTTCCATTGTTCGACAAATTTTGGAATAATAGCATCGTGAGCTGCTTTAGTGACAGCAAACGAAACAAGAGTGACTTTCACATCCTGCTTATTGGCAGACACAGGAGTTGCGGTGGAACCACCTGCATCAGTGCTACTGGAAGAATTACTCGCGCCGTTACTACAAGCAGCGATCGCTACACTCAAGCTTACTCCTACCAAAAACAGTGATAGAAAGCCTTTTATAGAATTAAGCCTAAATTTATTAGTAATTTTTAAGAATATTTGCCGTGACTGTTTCAAAAGATGGTGCCAAAAACCCATGTTATTTTCCCCTGACATCTTAAGCCATACCCCAGTAATCTTACGGTATATCTGTGAACTCACCGGAATTATAGTTTATTGTAAGAGATAATACTTACAAGCAGCTAAAAAAGCAAGAGAAAATCTTCACTTTCTTGATGGGAAAAGTGAAGATTTTTAGAATACTTCAATTGTAAGAACCAGTTATTCAAACTTTTGGGGGAAGCCGTCTTGAAATACGAGCAGTTCTCCGGGTAGGATTTGCGTCCAAACCTCGTTGTCAGTCAGGGGAGTGGTGGCGATAACAGCAACGCGATCGCTCGGAGTCGTCAATTCACTAAAATCAACAGTTACGTCTTGGTCAATTAAATGAGCAGCCGCAAAAGGCGCTTGACGTACAATGTAACTGAGTTTTGTCGAACAGTGAGCAAAAAAATGTTCACCATCCGAAAGCAAGTAGTTAAAAATACCCTTTTCTGCTAAAGGTTGAGTGACATCCCTGAGGACTGAGTAAAGTTCCTTCAAAGGAGGCTTACTGTGAGGGAAGCATTTTCTGAGATGATCCAGTATCAGACAAAAAGCTTTTTCACTATCTGTCTTACCCACAGGTTGATAAAAGTTCAGATCCTGAGGATGAAAATCTGGCAAATCTCCGTTGTGCGCAAAGACCCAGTACCTTCCCCACAACTCACGACGGAAGGGATGGCAGTTTTCCAAAACCACTTCACCCTGAGTTGCTTTGCGGATATGGGCAATCACATGAGTAGAGTGGATGGGATAGTGTCGCACCAACTCAGCTACAGGAGAAAAGACGGAGGGCTTATCATCTAACAAAATTCGACATCCTTTCCCTTCAAAGAAAGCAATACCCCAACCATCGCGATGGTCGTCAGTTTTTCCTCCTCGCGCCGAAAAGCCCTCAAAAGAAAAGCAAATATCGGTTGGGACGTTACAATTCATTCCCAGCAGTTGGCACATGGATATTGAAACTCTGAACTTGAGACTAGTGGCTGTGGGATCAAGATAATCTAAAATAGCTCAATTGATCTGGCATGAATGTTTCATTCTACAAAAATTCACTGTCTCATTCCGCAATTTTCTGAGGAATACAGACTGAAGCGACATTCTTAAAAAACTAACTTTATGGCTAATTTTTCGTATCAAAAATAATGTATGTAGATATTACGCAAGCGTTGTTTTCAAGCAAGAAGTTTTTTACATCAGTTTTTGTAATATTCTTAAGTGTAAATACCCTTGACAAAGCCGCTATCACCTCAAACTGTCACGGAGGGAAACGGGAAATTCTTCACCTGTTTCCACACCCTACTCAGTCAATCAACCCCCTATAGTAATAAATTTTCCAAATTTAATCTTAATAAATTAATTTTGCAAGTATTAAGCAGCACAGATACTTGATTTTTGTATTGCTATATGAAATTGTATTAAATCAATAAACAGACATTTTTCCATCGAATAACCGTATATTGAATTGTGAGGAGTCCGAAATCATGCATCTGTTTAACGCTTTGAAATCTTTGTTGAAACCGTCGCAAAAGTCTTCAACCCGCACCCGCACCCTGTTCATTGCTGCTGGTTTGAGCATCAGTGCCGCCGTACCCGTCTATGCTGGAATTACCTTGCAAAACCCGGCTTCTAGCAGGAAACCTGAACTCATCAGTCAGAACCAAAAACCAGTTGAATTAACTCTGGTTTCCTACGCTGTAACTAAAGAGGCTTACTCAAGAATCATTCCTCTGTTTGTAAAAAAGTGGAAGCAAGAGCGTAAGCAGGACGTCAGTATTCGCGAAAGTTACGGCGGTTCTGGTTCCCAAGCACGAGCAGTCATTGATGGCTTAGAAGCAGATGTAGTAGCGCTAGCCCTAGGACTGGATATAAACCAAATCCAGAAGGCAGGTTTAATCGGTCCCGGCTGGGAAAAAGAGGCTCCTAATAATGCGATCGTCACTAAGTCAGTGATTGCGTTGGTGACTCGTCCAGGGAATCCTAAACAAATTAAAAGCTGGGAAGACTTGGTTAAACCAGGAGTCACTGTCATCACTGCCAATCCTAAAACTTCTGGAGGTGCCCGTTGGAACTTCTTGGGACTGTGGGGTGCAGTCACTCAATCTGGAGGGAATGATGCAAAAGCCCTCGATTATGTCTCTAAGGTTTACAAAAATGTCCCTGTGCTACCAAAGGATGCGCGGGAAGCCAGTGATACTTTCTACAAGCGAAATCAAGGAGACGTGTTGTTGAACTATGAAAATGAGGAGATCCTAGCTAAACAGAAAGGTGAATCTAACAATCCCACAGTGATTCCGCAAGTCAACATTTCGATTGACGCCCCGGTTGCTGTGGTGGATAAAGTGGTGGATAAACGCGGTACTCGGCAAGTAGCGGAAGCTTTTGTCAAGTTCCTATACACACCAGAGGCACAACGGGAATTCGCCAAAGTCGGGTTTCGCCCTGTTAACTCTACAGTAGCTAGCGAAACACAGAAGCAGTACCCCAAGATTGGCAAACTCTACACAGTCGCAAACTTTGGTGGCTGGGACGCAGTTCAGAAGAAGTTCTTTGCAGATGGAACTGTTTTTGACCAAATTCAGGGAGGAAGACGTTAAATCAGTTATCAGTTATCAGTTATCAGTTATCAAGTACCCGCAGTATCAAGATGTCCCAAGTCAATCTTCTCACTGTTCACTGGTCACTGGTCACTGTTCACTGTTCACTGTTTACTGGTCACTGTTCACTGGTCACTGTTCACTGTTCACTGTTCACTGTTCACTGGTCACTGTTCACTGGTCACTGTTCACTGTTAAAAAAGGGTGTAGGGTGAGAGACTTGTTTCATCTCCACACCCTACTCCTTTTGGAGCGCAAGGCACTGCGCCCCTACATCGCCTGAAACTTAATTAATCAATCGGTGCGTTGGGAACTTGTGCGTCAATTTGCGCTTGGGACAAATTCGGCAGTGCTGGGTTCAACTCACCTGCGAGGAAAACACCAGCAGGAGGAGCATTCAATTCAATTTCGCCAGTTAATGGATTGGTTCTAGCCACTAACTGAGTTCCATCTACTATCTTGACAAATAGAGGCTGTCCTCCTTGCTCTTGATTTTCTCCAGATGGAACGCTGATACCAGCTACGTTCACACCACTTGGCAGGTAAATACCATCACAGTCCCATTCATCATCTGTCTTTTTACCATTTCCTAGGTAAAAGAGGGTGTTGACAGAACTGTATTTGCTGGGTTTGTGAGCGTAGACAGCTAGTGTTCTGCCAGTTTCATTGCGGCAAACGCCCCAGTCTTCTGTGGTTTCCATCACATATTTCTGGAACTGCAAATCAGAGATTTTCTGCTGAAGTTCCTCTGCGGTGTTGTATCCAACTGCTGACGGGTTACTCCTTGACTGTGAGAGTTGGCTGAGTTGTTGAGTGATTTGAGCATACTCAGGGCTTTTTTCCGCGATGGGGTCTGCAAAGGAAGGTTGAGCAATGACTAAGTTGACCAGCAGGAAAAGAAACACCAAAATTGCCTTAAAGATTCTCACGATTGTTCTCCTTTTCTGTTTTATGAGATTGAATCTTTTCCATTCAGGATTATGTTAGTTCGGTGGAAAAGTTTTTTTATAAGCCAAGAGATATACTTTACTATATCCAACTACTTTCGATTCAATCAAATATTGTTTTTTATCAAAATAATAAGAGTAGGTTTTGTGTAGGAATCTGAAAACTCTAACTGCATCTAGCAATCTTATTTCATTTATGAAATTTGGCTAGCCTTCAGCTCCCCGACTTCGTAAGAGTTGTCGGGGATCTTGTTTTTCACGAATCAAATCGGATTGCTATATACGAATCCTATCTAAAATGAACCACCTACGCTCAATCTGATTCTACAGCCTAGATGCAAACAGCGCGAAGAAAGAAAGGGGGAACAGTATGATAAATTTTGTTTGAAATAAATTAGGATTGCTGTTGAGCTAAGTCAAGCCATAATCAATTCATAATTTTTATTTATTTTCAAGTTAGCAATTCTTCCTTAAAGAGGATGAATGACTAAAATTTGAAATTTTGTTTCATGCTCTACACCGGACAATTTACATATCTCAACTTTTGACTAAGCTGAGGGGACGCGATCGCGCAAAGAGCTAAAACTCATCCAACCAAGAAACACAACTGCAACTGACAATACTGCTAGCGCCAAGCTGTCCAAGGCAATATACACACCTAAACCAATCAAAAGGAATGGGACTAGCGAGTTGCCGTAGCGATCAATAATCAGGGCGATTGGCTTTGCCACTGCGCTTTGCGCAATCGCCTTATTGTGAGTTAATAGGTAAGCTGCGTAGCACCAGACTGCAACTAGCACAAAAAATACACTCAGAATCACTAGCAGACTTGTGAGTTGAGTGTTGGCAAACAACGGCATATAGATTCCAACATTGTCACCACCGTTAGCAATAGTTATCGCTGCCACGCTATAGGTTTGAGGAGACAACATACGGATAGGAAAGGAAACAGAAGACCGCATTGCTGGCTGTTCATCTGAATTATCCTCTTCTAGATTTACCAGACGATTCAAACCAATGGCAATGGGTATAAAGCCAGAAACATCCATCCAAACACTTGGCAGCATGAAGTTCCCGAAAAATCCTAGTAGGCTGATAGCAACTAACACTGTAAAGCCCAGATACTGCCCTGCTACAATGTGGCGACTACGAAGCGAGGTATTCACTTGGGCAAATAGCAGGGTTAGGATAACAATATCATCAATGTTGGTAGCTACAAAGGTGGCAACACCTGCGGAGATCGCAGTTAGTAATGTACTCATTTGGTGTTCCTAAAGAGATTTGCCTTTGAAAATGTTAGGTGTTGCACTTATTCTGGTTTGCGAACCACTTTAACGACTACATTATGGGTATCCATAACTGGTTTGAGATAGATAATATTGTTCTTTTGAACTTCGATTGCAGTCGTACTATCGAATGCTTTGCTCTGGACTTGCTGTTTTGAGGTTGAACCTACATTCACTCTCACTTCTTGAGGATGTTGCTGTTGCTGTTCCCGCAGTTGCGCCAACTCCAAACGATGTTGTTCTTGCAAAGCATCTATTTTCTCGTGCAGGAGTTCAATACCGTATGCTGCTTTGCGGTTTATGGCGTGATCAATTTCGGCATTTTTGCGGTCTTCCTCTGACTGACGGTTTTGGCTCATAAGTACTACCGGTGCAGTGTAAGCAGAGGCAAAGGAGAAGACGAGGTTAAGCAAGATGAATGGCTGTTGGTCCCAATGCGGTACTCCAGGCATCATGTTCAAAGTAACCCATGCTCCTAGGATACCTGTCTGCACTGTGAGAAAGCTCCAAGAACCGACCTTGGCTGCCATAGCGTCAGCAAGACGCTGACCAAAAGTCGATTCATCTGGGGTTTGTGGTTGCTCTTTTTGAGGTAGTTCTACAATAGTTTTTGTGGTGTTAGTGGTAGGGGTTTTTTGAGTTTTCATGATGCATCTCCTGTCAACTGTTGTCTGAATCGATACCTGGTGAAATAGAGTTGTTGACTTGTTTGTTGTCGTATTGTCTAAGCCATCAACTCCTGAACCTAATTTTCACTTTAGGTAACCTTACAGACAGAAGCAAATGTTATTTATTCTTAAAACAATAAATAGAAGTGATGAAGGACAGGAGACAAGTTGGAATACAAAGCCCCAGCTTACGGAACCAAGCTCGACATGGTTGACCGTTGGTATCCTTCGTCTAAAATGTGTCGCAACTGTGGTCATAAACATGATGGTTTGAAATTATCTGACCGAATATTTGTTTGCCCAATCTGCACTCCCATCAAGGATAGGGACTTGCAGGCAGCAATCAATTTGGCAAAAGCCCCGGATGACATATGTAGTAGGGTAGGCTCGATCCGAACTTAACGCTTGTGGCGCAAGGTGCAAGAGCCGACTGCCCTGGTGGAAGCAAGAATTGTCAAACAATGTCGCAAAATGTGTAGTAAATAAAGAGCAGCTTTTGTATAAATCGAGTGTTAAATGTGGTGTTGATATGTTGTAAGTTTATATTTGAAGTACAGCATTTAACAGCTTGTTAGCTAGTGGCACGAACTCTTGCTTTACACCGGGCTGTAGTAACCTTTTCTGAGCAAAGAGATACAGTATGAAAAGAGCTATCAGAAAACAGCTTAGAGCAGGATTTGGGATGGTGTTGGCAGTTGTAGTTGTTAATGCTGTAATTTCGTATCAAAACACGCTCAAGGTGATTGAGAATGAGTATTGGGTAGCACACACTCATCAAGTTCTTACTGAACTTGAAAATACACTCTCGACGCTGAAGGATGCCGAGACAGGGCAACGTGGCTACGTGCTCACAGGAGATAAACATTATCTGGAACCATACTTCGCTGCACTCTCTCAAATTAATGGAAATATTAAAAATATCAGGCAATTAACTGCAGATAACTCAAGCCAGCAACGTCGGATTCTTTCTCTTGAGCGCAAGGTAGCCGAGAAACTTAACGAACTCCAAAAGACAATTGCCCTAAGGCAGGAGAAGGGAATTGAACCCGCGCAGCAAGTAGTTCTGTCTGGAAGGGGAAAGAAGCTCATGGATGATATCCGACGGCTAATTACCCAGATGGAGAAGGTAGAGAACGAATTATTGCAGCAGCGTAGTCAGGAGTCGAAAGCAAGCTTCCAAAAGATGAGTGCTACATTCTTCTTAGCAACCTTCCTGAATTTGGCGCTCTTGATTTTGCTGTACTACTTTATCAGCCGTAACATTACACAACACCAGCGAGGGGAAGAGGCACTACGGCAAAGCGAGAATCATTTGCGTACCATCATCAACGCCGAACCAGAGTGTGTAAAGCTAATTGAAGCTGACGGCTCCATACTTGAGATCAATCCTGCTGGGCTGGTCATGATTGAAGTAGAAAGCGCTGATTCCATAATTGGCAAGTCGATATACTCCTTTGTGGCGAGTAAGTACACAAAGGCGTTCCAGGCTTTCCATGAAAGTGTTTGCCAAGGGAACAAGGGCACTCTTGAGTTCGAGATCATTGGATGCAGAGGCAGCCACCGATGGATGGAAACTCATTCTGTCCCATTATGTAATCAGCAAGATGGAAAATTATTACATTTGGCAATTGGTCGCGACATCACCGAGCGCAAACGAGCAGAGAAGATACAGCAAAAGACGCAGGAACGATTGCAAATTCTTTCGCAAAAGTTGATCGAGGCGCAGGAGGCTGAGCGGCGTTATATTGCCCGTGAATTACACGATGAAATTGGTCAGGCTTTGACGGCAGTTAAAATCAATTTGCAAGGCGTACAGCATTTGTCAAGTAAAAGCGAGATTGCATTACTGCTACAAGAGAGCACAAGCATTGTTGAAGTTGCTCTGCAGCAGGTACGCAGCCTCTCGCTCGATTTGCGACCCTCATTACTTGATGATCTAGGACTGGTGGCAGCGCTACGGTGGTATGTAGATCGTCAGAGTCAACGTGGAGGAATTATCGGAGAATTTGTTGCTTCTCCTTTAGAGAGAAAACTTTTGCCGAACCTAGAAACCACATGCTTTCGTATTGTCCAAGAAGCATTGACCAACGTGGTGCGACACGCGCAAGCACAACGAGTCACCGTTGAATTACGACAGCAGGACGCCCAACTGCACTTAGTCATTAATGATGATGGTATTGGGTTTAATGTGGAGGCGGCGCGGGAACGAGCTACTCATGGTGGGAGTTTAGGTTTGCTGGGAATGGAAGAGCGTGCTCTGCTGGTAGGTAGTCAATTCAACATTGAATCCGTGCATCAGTGGGGGACTAAGATTCATGTGTGTTTCCCGTTACAATAGGCTAGATGAGTGCAGCCCCAACCATGAAACAGATTCGTGTTTTACTGGCAGACAACCATACCCTAGTGCGCGCAGGATTACGTGCATTGCTGCAAAATATTGAGGGAATAGAAGTGGTTGCAGAAGCAGGAGATGGTCATGAAGCACTGCACTTGATAGAAGTCCATCAGCCGGATGTGGTTTTGATGGATATTGCGATGCCCAAGATGAATGGGTTAGAAGCAACCTCCCGTGTGGTCAAGGACTGTCCCAAGGTGCGGGTGATTATTCTCTCTATGCACGCGAATGAAGAATACGTGTTGCAGTCATTGCGTAGAGGGGCAATGGGTTATGTGCTTAAGGACGCTGCTATTAGTGAACTAGAACTGGCACTCAGGGCGATTTCTCAAGGTGAAACCTATCTCAGCCCAGAGGTTTCAAAGCATGTGATTGGAGATTACTTGCGGCGGGTAGGTGATGAGTCTAATTGTGTTGAACAATTGACATCGCGCCAGCGAGAAATTTTGCAATTGATTGCGGAAGGGCGGACAACAAAAGAAATTGCTGAGGTATTGTATATCAGTGTCAAAACAGTCGAAACCCACCGTATGCAACTGATGAAACGCCTGGGCATTCATGATGTTGCAGGTCTAGTACGTTACGCCGTTCGTATAGGATTGGTGCTGCCTGATACTTAAATAATACTAGCCCTGAGTTGAACAGTGCGGACAAGAGCGAGACTCAGGGGTTTTCTCCTGAGAACTCAGGGTTTTCCTGATTGGGTTCTCAACTGATTTAGCGTAATTTAGGTATTAGATTGAGTGCACAAAGTACAGACTTTCCTCAAAGTCAAGCAGAAGGCATAACTGCCTTGAGTTGCAAGTTTTGCATTCAAGCAATTTACACTCTGACAGTGGTTTCCCGGTTGGAAACACACTAATAAACTGATGCCATCTGTGCGCATTCTTCTAGTAGACGACAGCGCCTTGCTTTTCTCAAATCCGCAACCCGTTTTTTAGCAATGGATAAGCGGCTGGAGGTTGTCGGGTCTGTTGTGCCCGCAACAGAAGCGCTGGAGCTGGTTCCTCTATTGTGCCCTGATTTGGTACTAATCGATTTAGCCATGCCTGAAATGATCAGAGCTAGCTTTTGAAAAATGCAGAATAGGGTTTTTACCTGAAAATTTCTGTTGAAATTTTCCATTCTAGGATAACCATAGCTTTACTAATGAAAAAATGATTACATTAGAAAATTTTCAACCTTGGCTTGATATTGACGCAATTAATGATGTAATGAAAGCAGCTTGCGTAGAGGCGGCGAAAACACCAAGAGCACTTTATCTTTTTATGCAAAGATATGTCTGCTATGGTAGAACCTTCAGTTCATCGGTACCAACCCTAGCCGGAACAATCAGTTCCAGTCATCTTTTGCAAGATCCAACCTGTTCCGTTCCAATGCACGCCGGACGTTCAATGGATGTTGCGGCAAAAGTACTTGCAGCATCTATCGAAGAATTCACAGATCCAAGAACTGGCGTTTCTCATGGCACGCTATCTTATGCTTTGCTAGACAAACTAGCTGAATATGCAAATTTATCTCAAGCAGAAATCAATACAATTTATCAGTCAGGAACTTGGCTTTCAGACATCATCTGCTATGTCAAAACAGCTTACAAAGCTGAACCTGATAGCCTTGAAAGTCTTGTCAGCGCCATTGGATTCCATGTTGCTACAGAAACTGTAGGAGATAACGAGTTTGGAATTATTAATGATGTACTTTTTTCTCAACATCGGAATAACAGTTTTGGTCGTTTTATCCGAAATAGTAAAGTCAGTTTTCAACAAGGAACAGTTAGCCCTTGGTATTGGATTGTGATTCATGGAACTTCTGATATTAAGGGAGTTGAACTAAAACACTCTGCCGAAGCTTTTGCTGCTCTTAATTATGTTGTGCGCTATTCCAACGTATCAGAACAGCAAATCATAGAATGGGCAGGACAAGGTTTTGCGGAATTTGCTTATATTCAGACCAAATTTTTTCAACAAGTTCAGCAAGAACTACGCAGTTTAGAAACAGCTTTAGCAGTTTAGTTGTAATAGTTGAAAATCTCGAAATAGCTCAAGTCATTAGAGTTGCCATATAACTACTTGTAATACTTGGTTTCAAACTCTGTTCTGAAACAGATTGTAAAAAATTTTGTGAACTAATTAGACCATATTAGAGGTAAATAATCATGCCAGAAACTAAGTTAGCTTTTGGTGACAAGGAGCTAATTGTCAAAACTACGCCAAACAAAAAAGACGAAATTCTGGACTCTTTTTTTCGGAAACTGTCAATTTTGATCGTTTTAAGTATTGGATTTATCATTGCAGTTGTGATAATTCCATATCCAGTCAAATTATTGCCTCAATTGTTGTTAGGCATGATGTTTGCACACAGTATTGAACTTGAACATGAACTCACTCATCATATAATTTTTTTCAATGAGCGTGTCAATCGTTTGGTAGGAACACTTTTAGGTCTTCCCATGTTAGTTTCTTTTTCCCTTTATAAAGCTCTACATGGTCATCATCATTCGGTATTGGGAACACCTGAAGACAAAGAAACCTTCAATTACAATTATGAGAAACTAACATCAATTTCAGGATTTATCCTTCATCTTTCTATGCTGGGGCATTACTCTGGAGTTGTTGAAAATATTTGTGCAACTTTGGTTGGTAAATTAAGGGAGGATGTATCGCCTAAAATTGCACACCGTATTCGTAATGAATATTGTCTCATAGTATGTTTGATAATTATCATGCTTGTTCTCTCAATTTTATGGCAGACAACAATTTTACTCGATACTTGGCTAATACCTTTAATTATATTTACAGGGCCAATACATGCGTTGATTGAATTACCAGAACATTTTGGCTGCGATAATCAAACAACAAATCCTTTTCACAACACTCGTACAATTCAGGCATCTAAATTTTTAATATGGTATGTAAATGGTAATAATTATCACATAGAGCATCACTTTAATCCAGCACTACCCATTAATGAATTAAGAAATTACCATAGTACAATTGTTGGCAAAATAGAGAATTTAGAATCTTCTTATTGGTCATTTTATAAGAAGTTCTTTGACAAGCTTTTTAGTAAAAAAAGTTTGTCATTAGAGAATAACTAAAACTTGATCAGTTTGCTGAATTAGAAACATTTTTATCTTTGATTATCTTTTGAGGTTGACTTATGGTGTCTGAAGTTAAAGTCCAAAAAATTTCGGGAATAGACCTGTGGCAGTGGCGTAACCAAGCAAAGCAAGAAGCACTTGCGGCTGATGTTCCTGTTGGTGAACTTGATTGGTTACTAGAAAATATTACAGGTCTTGAACATCTGGCTTTGCAATCAGAAACTTTCAAAAGCCAAGACGAAATTTTGCTTTCATCTTCCATGTCAGACGTATCTAGTCTTTGGAACAAAAGGCTGAACGATCGCGTACCTGTAGAATACTTAATTGGACTAGCTAAGTGGAGAAAATTTTCTCTATTAGTTTCTCCAGATGTGCTGATTCCACGCCCTGAAACCGAGGGGTTAATTGATATGGCAATTGCAGCTGTTAAAAACTCCTCACTAAATTTGACTCAAGGACACTGGGCAGATTTGGGTACAGGTAGTGGGGCAATTGCCATAGCACTTGCTGATGCTTTCCCTGATATTATTATTCATGCCGTTGATTGCGATGCAGCTGCTTTGAATGTAGCAAAAGCGAATGCAAAACGTTACGGAGTGGCAGATAGAATTAATTTTTATCAAGGTTCTTGGTTTGAACCATTAGCACACCTTAAAGGTAAGTTTAGTGGAATGATTGCCAATCCTCCTTATGTTCCCACTTCTTTTGCTCAAAAAATGCAACCTGAAGTGGCTTACGAACCCCAATTTGCGGTATATGGTGGCGGAGTAGACGGTCTAGAACATGTTCGTCATCTGCTTAAGTTTGCACCTGATTACCTTATTTCTGGTGGAGTATGGTTACTGGAAATGATGGTAGGTCAAGCCGAGGTAGTTACTCAACTCCTCCAAACTCAAGGAGGTTATCAAGATATTCAAATTCATATAGATTACGCAGGACGTAATCGATTGGCTAGTGCAAGCCGGATTTAAGTCGAAGCATTTCTAATAACAAGCACTCAATGTTAGTAGATCGTATCACTGATTTACTTTCATTGAAAAGCTTTGTAAGGGCGACAATCCTACACCCTTACAAAGGATTCATTTGTGACAGAGGTTATAGCAATTGGTAGAAGTTGATTTGCAATGCTTAGTTTATTAATTAAATTTCTTTCAGTTGATTTAATGCGATTAGAAAAAATGTTGCTAAAACGTATAAGTAAAAAGGGAAAAACATTGTTGAGTTGGTTATATCTTGTTTTAGGTATTATTTTTGAGGTTTCTGGAACCACATTCATGAAATTTTCAGCAGGCTTTACGAAACCTCTGCCCAGCATTTTAATATTTGTCTTTTATGCTATGAGTTTAATTTCTGTAACCATTGCATTAAAAAAATTAGATATTGGTGTAGCTTATGCTGTTTGGTCAGGTGTGGGAACAATGATCATATCAATGGTTGGTATCTTATACTTTAGAGAATCTATTTCTCTAACTAAAATTATTTCAATGGTATTAATTATTGCAGGAGTTATTAGTTTAAATTTAACTAGTAGTTGACCAAAAATAATGGGATACAAGCCCCCCCTTTTAACGAAGTAGAGGGCAGTCCCTATGAAACAAGTTTCACCCACCAAAGATGAAAGAGGTTTTTTATTCTATACCCCTACACCCTTTACACCCATTTTCAAGCTAGACAGGTCTAGTACGTTACGCCGTTCGTATAGGATTGGTGCTGCCTGATACTTAAATAATACTAGTCCTGAGTTGAACAGTGCGGATCTTGAGCGAGACTCAGGACTTTTCTCCTCACAACTCAGGGTTTCCCTGATTGTGTTCTCAACTGATTTAGCGTAATTTAGGTATTAGATTGAGTGCAGAAAGTACAGACTTTCCTCAAAGTCAAGCAGAAGGCATAAACTGCCTTTAGTTGTAAGTTTTGCATTCAAGCAATTTACACTCTGATAGTGGTTTCCCGGTTGGAAACGCACTCATAAATTGATGCCACCTCTGCACATTCTTTTAGTAGACGATAGCCTTGCTTTTCTCTAATCCGCAACCCGTTTTTTAGCAATGGATAAGCGGCTGGAGGTTGTCGAGTCTATCAAATACTTTTATCTCAAAACTTTGATACTTCACAAAAAGTACAATGTCTTTTCGATTGGTTTTCTCTCGTTCACCCTTGTGTATTTGGTTGAATTTCGGGTTGCGATTTGAATGGTTTTGTTATAAACAATTGACATCAATTAAACATTAGTCTTTGTGAGAAAAAATGCTGCATACATCATCAACTGCATTATTAGATTCCCAACTCAAGCAATCGCCATCTAATCAAAAACAAGAGTTAGCCTCTTATGTAAAAAGTCTTTATGGAGATATTGCTATTTCTGAATGTCCTTTTACAGAAGAAGAGATAGGCGAATTATCAAAAACGAATGAATTGTTGATTTATTTACCTGCAAAGCTGACGATGCAGCAACTTTGTGATAGGTTTGGCATTAAAGCTAATGTAAATTTCGAGAATGAAACCATGATTAGAAATACGATGGTTTCAGAAGACCAATGGTTTATCGCCTCTAATAGTAAAACACCGGAATTAATTAACGAAACTGGGCTTTTCAGCAAGCGAGTCTATGAAGATGAAGGTCTTCATGGCATGGATTTGAGAAGATATCTTGCATTCGCAGCAACTTTTAAATATTATTTTGATGAATTTCCCGACCAAACCTATTGGTGTTTTCTCTTATCAGGAAGCTACGACCGTAGCGGTGTATCTGTTGTTGGGTTTGATGCAAAAGGTGTACTTAGCCATCATGGTTGGATGAAGAATTTTAAAGCTAAGTATTGTGGTTCTAGATATATAGTTATTGCTCCGAGAATTGAAATATTGCGTTCTACAAAGTCATTAAAAAGGGCGCGTCGCGGGAACGGAAGTGCTGAAGGTAAAGAAGCAAGTATGGGTTAAACTTACGTATGTCACTTGTGCAAATATACGATTTATTTAGCCCTGATTTCTACGCACAACCAGAACCTACTTTAGATGAGATGCGCTTAAATCATCCTGTTTATTGGTGTACTCGTCTAGAGTCTTGGGTATTAACACGTTATCAGGATATTTCAACCACGATTCGAAATGCGAATTTTTCGGTGGATAGAAATGGTCAAATTGCTAGGGGAGGGTCGCCTGCACTGCAGGAGAAACTAAATTTTTGCAATAACTTTTTTGCCAGTTGGATGGTTTTTTCTGACCCTCCCAGGCACACATTTCTACGCAATATTGTGTCTGGAGTGTTCACTCCCTCACTGATGGAAAGTTATAAGCTTTGCATTGAAGATTTGACTTGGGAACTGATTAAAAACGTTAGTGCTAAGGGAGAAATGGAACTAATTCAAGATTTTGCAGTTCCCCTCCCTGCGCTGGTGACGGCAAAGATGTTTGGCATATCGCGAACGCATATTACAGAACTAAAAGATTGGAGTAGTAGTATATTTACTCTACTTGGAGCTGACAATGCTAGCGATGAGGCGATTAATGCAACTTACCAAAACTTGGTAAAATGTATTACATACTTTCACATGCTAGTGGAAGAACATCGTAGTTCTAAGAGTGATAGTTTAATCAATCAATTAGCCAACGCTTCCTATTGTTCGGCTCAACTTAGTACTCAAGAAGTTGCTACCATGTGTATTGTCATGATGGCTGGTGCTTACGAAACTACAACACACTTAATTGCTAATGGTATACTTGCACTATTACAAAACCCTGCCGAGTTAAACAAACTCAAAGACAATCCAGCCTTAATCGACAGCGCAGTTGAAGAAGTATTTCGGTATTGTGGGCCTGCTTTTAGCGTCGTTCGTCGAGCTAAATTAGATACGCACATCAATGGACAAAATATTCAAGCCGGACAAAAGATTTATTGTCTGTTACACGCAGGCAACCACGACCCAGAACGTTTTCACCAGCCAAGTAAACTAGACATTTCTCGGCAAGACAACCGTCATTTAGGATTGGGATTAGGTATCCACTTTTGTCTTGGTGCAGTTCTAACTCGCTTGGAAACCAAAGTCGCCATTAACTCTCTTGTCCAAAACTTCCCAAATATACATCTAAATTCCTCCAAACTTGAGTGGATACCTAATTTAGCAATGCGAGGTTTAAAAAAATTACCTATTGCATTTTCTTGATTAAATTATCGCTGATATGAGTTTAAAAGATAGGTAAAAAATAGAACTTACACATTGACAAAGATGGCAAGATGTAAATGGGGACTTATGAGCGTAATTTAATATGCCTTCGCTTTGGTAGGTGCAATCAAGTAACGATAATACTTGATATTAGATAGATTTAGGGTTCTGACTATCAGAGCGATTAATACCAATTCTCTGTAACAATGGGCTTAATAATTACCCCCCGCCTTTGGCGTCCCCCCCTTGGTAAGGGGGGACTACAGGGGGGTGGAATTAAGCTCAACTTCATAGAGAAAATTCAACTGATGAAACGCCTGGGCATTCATGATGTTGCAGGTCTAGTACGTTACGCCCTTCGTATAGGATTGCTGCTGCCTGATACTTAAATAATACTAGTCCTGAGTTGAACAGTGCGGATCTTGAGCGAGACTCAGGACTTTTCTCCTCACAACTCAGGGTTTTCCTGATTGGGTTCTCAACTGATTTAGCGTAATTTAGGTATTAGATTGAGTGCAGAAAGTACAGACTTTCCGCAAAGTCAAGCAGAAGGCATAACTGCCTTTAGTTGCAAGTTTTGCATTCAAGCAATTTACACTCTGACAGTGGTTTCCCCCTTGGAAACACACTAATAAACTGATGCCACCTCTGCGCATTCTTCTAGTAGACGACAGCCTTACTTTTCTCAAATCCGCAACCCGTTTTTTAGCAATGGATAAGCGGCTGGAGGTTGTCGGGTCTGTTCTGTCCGCAACAGAAGCGCTGGAGCTAATTCCTCTATTGTGCCCTGATTTGGTACTCATCGATTTAGCGATGCCTGAAATGAATGGTCTGGAAGCAACACGCCTTATAAAAGCGCAGCCAAATGCACCATACGTCATCTTTTTAACGTTGAACGATAGTAACGAAGAGCGTGCTGCAGCTAAGGTTGTAGGTGCAGATGGCTTTGTTACTAAGTCGGAATTTTCTTCATCTTTGCTGCCCTTGATAGACTCTTTATTTGCTTAGTGCAGAATTTCATAAATTCGTAGCGTTTCTTTTGCCCAGGACTTGAGACTTGCGGCTGGTTAATTCCTCATGAACTTGCGAAATGTTGTACTTAGCTAGTTACGACATCACTAAATGCAAGTACGCAGAATTAAAGCAGTCAAAGTAGTCGCTAGATAGCATTTTTTATCACTGCTGAAATTGACGGCTCTGGGGTTGGGGCTGGATGATATTAACGCTTTAACGAAATTGACCAGGGATGGTTGGCACCATATGCGCGTATTGCGATTTCCGACGCTATCCCAAAAATCGGCGAGGGGGATCGGCGCACATACCGACTACGGGCTATTGGTCATCGCAGCCCAGGATGACGTGGGTGGTCTCTATATACGTCCACCGGTCGAAGGGGAAAAGAGAAACAGAAATTGGTTATCGACCGAAAGCATGGCAGGTATGTATGAAAACGATGATCCTTGGACCTTTGTGAAGCCTGTGCCAAGTGTACTGACCGTGTTTCCTGGCGATATTCTGCAGTTCCTGAGTAATGGCTACCTACTCTCAACGCCGCATAAAGTCAGGCTAAACACGAGGGAGCGATTTGCGCTAGCGTACTTCCATGAGCCCAATTTCGATGCTTGTGTCCGCCCGCTGTTTGATCCGTCAAGCGATGAGCATATCCACTACGGAACGCACTTTACAAATATGTTCATGAGGTGTTATCCAGACCGAATAACCACACGCCGTATTATCAATGAAGACCGCTTGTCAATTTTGGCTCGTTTGGAAAACAAGACCCTTGGTCGTTTGACCACAATGAAAAACGCATACGCATTGCAAAGATAATAACCAAACGGGAGCAACGCGAAAAAGTTGGATCAAACCGAAAAAGGGCGATCGCACTCGCAATTGGCGCGGAAGAGTGGAAATGCCATTGGTGCATCGACATTCTTATCATCGATTCATCGATACAGAATGCGGTCATTTGTTTATCCCCAACTAGGGAAGTCTCAATTTTTAAGAGGCAACCAAATCAAGCTGCCACAGTTGGGATGGTTAGAGTCTGTCCGCTGTCAAGAATTACAACTAAGCATTTTCAGATCCCCAAATACCCACTCCTTTTGCTGCGACTATGTAGCGGAAAATGTATTCTACTAACTCAATGTAATTACAGGCAGTTTTGGGCGAAGATGCCCAAACTGTAACACCGTGGTCGCGGATGAGTAAAGCCGGGAGTTGCGCAGAAGTTCTTGTAAAGCGCTCTTTTATCTGATCAGCAATGCGGGAAACCTGTAAATGATTGGCGAATATCGGCATACCACAATCGGGGTTTTCTTCCCACACTCCCAGCCCTTTGAGCATCTCCAACGGTGGTAGGGGCAAGGTATCACCTTTGACAAACCGAGAAACCAAATTTGCTTCAACTGAGTGGACGTGGTAGCAGCTGTTAGCTTCAGGAAATAGGGCATAGACAACTTGGTGAATAGCTGTTTCAGCTGAAGGCTTCACATCGGGTGAGGGTTGTTCCACATTGCCGTTTGGATGAATACGCACAAAATCACCAGGTTCTAATTCTCCTTTAGATCGACCACTGGCTGTAATCCAGAAGCTACCATCGGGCAAACGAGCTGAGAGATTTCCCGCAGTTCCTACCATCCATCTTTGTTGGTAGAAGTGACGGGCAGCACAGATAAGTTCAAGACGGGGATCGTCTTGCGTTGAGCTTTTCATTTGATTAGATTAGTTCCACTATCTTGGTAGGTAGTCACCCACTTTTAAAAAGTCGAAGTCACAAAAAACTATCCGCCTCACTTCATCAGCGAATGTATTTCACGCTATAGCCTGACGAGTGCGAATTTCTGTACCTGTGTACTCGGGAGTCCAACCTTCTGTTCCAGTAAAATACCGCACTGCTTTAATCCGCCTTGCTGGAGTCAGATAAAACCAGTGTTCAGTTCCCGTAGGTACGTTGATGTACTCTTCTGGCTGTACTGTCAATTCTACTTGAGTTCCATCAGGTCGGACAAAACCAAAAATCCCTTCTCCGTCTACGATATAGCGTACTTCATCTTCTGAATGAGTATGAATTTTGTCAAACTTCGTCAGCAGTGCATCAAGGTTAGGGATACCTGGATGCAGGACGATGAGATCGCGGGTTTGATAGCCTGCTGTTTGTTGAAGTTGCTCAAAATAGCCATCTAGAGATTTTAAGACTTGTTCTTTCTCATCCTCGTTGAGGCTATCTTGTGCTATTAGTTGACGCAATTGTTGACTATCTCCCACAGCCCAGCGATTAAGTTGGATGTTTAGGGGTGCTAATTCGCGGGAAATGTCTTGCAAATCAGTGTATCGTGTTCCATCTTGCAATTCTAGAATCGCCATAGCTCACCTCGCGCAAAGATATATATTCTACGGTATCTCTACTGACTTGTTATTGTTCATTGAAAAAAGTTGAGGAGTTTAGCCACTCGTCTCGTGTGGTTTACCGAGAATCGAAGGGTGAAAGCCCCTGCATTTATGCATGGGGATGAAACCCGTTCGCGCAGCGTGCCCGTCAGGGCTTAGGGGAATTTATTCCCCGTCAAGATATCTGTGCTATAATTACGCTATACAGTTGAGCGTAAAGATGCTGGTATTTGAGGCAAAATTGGAAGGAACAAAGGAGCAGTATGGAAAGCTGGATGAAGCTATCCGTACTGCCCGATTTGTTCGGAACAGTTGCCTGAGATACTGGATGGACAACAAAGACATCGACAAATATGACTTGAGTGCATATTGTGCTGTTCTTGCAAAAGAATTCGAGTTTGCTGCCAACCTTAACTCTATGGCTCGTCAAGCTAGTGCACAGCGAGCTTGGGCTGCAATATCTCGTTTCTACGACAACTGCAAGAAAAATAAGCCAGGAATGAAAGGATATCCACGCTTTAAGAAAGAACAAACACATGGTTCTGTTGAATACAAAACCAGTGGTTGGAAACTTTCTAATGACAGACGGTATATCACCTTGACTGATGGTTTTGAGGCGGGAACCTTCAAGATGTGGGGAACCCGCGATTTGCATTTCTACCAGTTGAAGCAGTTTAAACGAGTGCGGGTTGTGCGTCGTGCAGATGGGTACTATCGCCAATTCTGTATTGACCAGGAACGTTTGGAGAAACGGGAACCAACATTTAAAACTGTTGGCATTGATGTTGGCTTGAACCACTTCTACACCGATTCTGACGGCCAGACTGTTGCAAATCCGCGTCATCTCCGCACAAGTGAAAAGTCTTTGAAACGACTGCAACGTCGTTTGTCCAAGACTAAGAAGGGTTCCAAGAACCGTTTAGAAACAGACTTGCTGGTGCAAACACCTCAAGGTAAGTCGCCAGCGTAAAGACTTTGCCGTGAAGACAGCAAGGTGCGTAGTGATGTCTAACGACCTCGTGGCGTATGAGGACTTGAAGGTGCGAAACATGGTGAGGAATCGACACCTTGCCAAATCGATATCTGATGCAGCGTGGACTCAGTTTCGCAGTTGGGTTGAATATTTTGGAAAAGTGTTTGGCGTGGTCACGGTTGCTGTTCCACCCCACTACACCTCCCAAAACTGTTCTAATTGCGGGAAGGTCGTCAACAAGTCTTTGAGTGCTAGGACGCATACTTGTTTGCATTGTGGACATACTCAAGATAGAGACCATAACGCTGCACGAAACATACTTGAGAGAGGACTACGCCAGGTCGCACAACGGGGGGAACCCCCGCAAGCGACTGGCTCCCGTACCGTGGGGCACACGGGAACGTTAATCGCCTCTGGAGACATCGACCTCTATTCTGGTGAAGAAATTCCTCAGAACAAGCCGAGTCGTGGAAAGAGGAAATCCAAGAAGTGATTCTTGGAATCCCCCGCCTTTAGGCGTGGGGAGGATGTCAACATCATCCCTCAAACTTACCACCAAGGGCTGTCCAAGTCAGTTTACCAACCTCCCCATCTACAGAAAGACCTGCTTGTGTCTGGAATGATCTGACAGCAGCTTCCGTTTGAGAACCAAAATCCCCATCTACTTTGCCTGCATTGTACCCTCTGGCATTCATCACTTTTTGCACAGCCTTGACATCATCTCCTGCTCTTCCTTGACGAAGATTGCGTCTGAGGGTTGGTAGTTCAAAGCCAGAATATATCAAATTCCAAGCTTCTCCTCGTTCACCTTCGTTAGGAATACGCCAAATTGACGAACCAGGATAGTAGTTCAAATAATCTTGAAGTTCGGCGACTGTTGCGGGTTTTGCGGTATCACTTTCCGAACCCCAAATTGGCAGAATTGGTTTTTTCAAGCCTAACTTCTTATGAGCATCTAAACAATCTTTAACTTCTTCTGGAGTTGTAGGTTTGAAAGTGAATTTTTCAAAATAAATTTGTGGCAAAGCCATATCGCAATACTTATCTAAAATCTGCCAAGGAACATTAGGATGAAGTCGAGGATTTCCGAAACTTGTATATCCAAAAGTTCCTTCCTTGACGAGCATACGCAGAGCCGAAAGAAGTTTATCTACATTTGCGTGAGTTTTGGTGTCTTCTACTTCTTTTTCTAAATCAATGATATAGCCATCCAGTCCACAATTAAGAGCTTGCCTGACTTTGACGACCTGTCTAGCGATGTCAGGAGTACCGTAGTGATATCCCCATCCATAAACTTCGATATTACGAGACTTAAAATCCTGAATAATTTCTGGATAACACTGCCAATCCCAAAAAGTAGGTTTTCCTTGAAAATTACCATCAAAAACTTTGAGATAAATTCGTTGAACTTTGCGTTCTACAAGTTTGTCCAGATAATCGCTGCGAATATCTGACAGATTCCAAATCCAAACTCCATTAGCTTGTTGAGTCATATTCACCAATTTTGCTCACTTAATAACATTGTTTAATGTAGGGAAAACATCAGTTGAAAGCTGATGAATTCCCTTTGACAGTATACTTAAAAAATTTGCTTTAGTAGGTAGGAATAAACACCTCCACGTTAACAAAAGTCATAACGCCTGAAACTTGCGTCCTAAACTAATAACTAATGACAGCCCTGACGAGTTAACTTTATTTTTACGACCTCCTTACAAATTCTTCAAAAATTTGTCTGTCGATTCCAGACGCTTCCAAAAAAATTTGTTTTGTAATAGATTTATTACAATAAGCATGCTGAGATTCATGCTCCCTTGTCCGCACGCCGAAGCTTGGGCGATCGCACTCCGTGCCTGCCGGGGCGCGATTGGGATTCGTTTTATTAGATTGCTTTTTTTTTCTTTATGTGCTTTCCAGTGCCTTCAAAACCTTCCAGTGTTTCAATGA
>NZ_JBAHYJ020000004.1:0-30253 GCF_036697665.2 Scytonema sp. PRP1
TTGGTAGGGACAAAGGACAAGGAGCCGGAGATTTCACTGGCAGCGTTGGAGGCACAGGCGGCAAAGGGGAAACTGCCCTGGTCGCTTTCTTGAAGGAGCAAACGGGTAAATCGCTGGCGGCATTGCAGAAGGCTGTAGCCACTCAAGCAAGCCAATCGAGTGGAACAGGAGAAACACCTCAAGATAATAAGCACGGCAGCGGTTACTGATTGCTTGCAATAACGATCGCACCTTGTTGGATCGCATCCTCCCTTTTGCCAAGCTGATTCGGTTCGATACATTAGACTACCCGGTGGTGATTCCAGCAGGCAGTGTGTATGTGACAGCGGATGAATCGCCGTCAGACTGGAACGCACTACACGCCGCGCAATCTAACTGAGGAGATTGTGCAGTATACGCTGGAGCCGTTGGTGTATGAGGGCGTGGCAGAGGGGAAGCCGAAGGAAGCGTGGCGGTTGCGATCGCCTGCGGAACTCCTGCAACTGAAGATTTGCGATATGGCGATGGGCAGTGGGGCGTTTTTGGTGCAGACCTGTCGCTATTTGGCTGAGAAGCTGGTGGAAGCTTGGCAGCAGATGGAGGCAGAGCATCCGGGACAGGTGGTGATTGCGCCAGAGGGAACGCTGTCGGCAGCATTGCCGGAGGAGTGCCCGATTCCAAAAGATGCCGATGAACGGTTAGTGGTGGCGCGGCGAATTGTGGCGGATCGCTGTCTTTACGGAGTTGATAAAAACCCGTTAGCCGTCGAGATGGCGAAGTTGTCGCTGTGGCTGATTACGCTGGCGAAGGGGCGACCGTTTACGTTTGTGGATCATGCGCTGAAGTGGGGCGATTCGCTGTTGGGGATTACCAGACCAGAGCAAATCGAGTTTTTAAAGCTGAATCCTGAAAAAGAAGCGGTACAACTGAGAACGGTGTCCGATCGCTGGAAACCCTTTGTGCAACGAGCGATCGCCAAACGACAAGAGCTAGAAAACTTTAGTTCCTCCGTGATTACCGATATTCAGAAGAAGGAACAGCTCAACCGAGAGGCAGAAGCAGCGATCGCCCATGTGCGGCATGTGGGTGATTTTTTGGTGGCGGAGGCATTGGCGCAGGCGGGCAAAACCTCTGACCTCACGGATGAGGAAATTCAGGTGTTGGCGGAGGTGGTGATTGAGGCGTTGGATGAAGCCGATGCCGAGAAGCGCAACCGGGAGATTGCCGCGATTCTGGCAAAGACTGAACGCATGATGAATTTGGGCAATCCAGAGAATCAAACCCCTCGAAAACCGTTTCATTGGCTGCTGGAGTTTCCTGAAGTGTTTTTGCAGGAAGATGCACCGAAGGGATTTGCGGCGATCGTTGGCAATCCTCCGTTTATGAAAGGAAATAATATTTCTGGAATATTAGGTAGTAACTATAGAGATTTTTTAGTTGAACAGATCTCTAAAGGAAAAAAGGGAAGTGCTGATATTTGTGCATACTTTTTTCTGAGAGTACAAGAACTTATTCAAGGAAGTTTTGGGTTACTAGCAACTAACACCATTTCTCAAGGAGATACTCGCGAAGTTGGTTTATTGCACATACTTGACAAGGGTAGTTCAATTTATCGTGCAGTATCTAGTCAGAAGTGGTTTGGTACTTCTGCAAATGTGGAGGTGTCTGTCGTCTGGATATATCGCGATTCTTGGTTAGGAGAGGTTGTTTTGGATGAGGAGACTGTACCTGATATTACATCTCTTTTAAAGGTGTCAGGAAAAGTTACAGGACAGCATCAGCGACTTATTTCAAATAAAGGAATATCTTTTATTGGATCTCAAACCGGAGGAACTGGTTTTGTTCTTACTACTGATGAAGCTTATAAGCTAATCGAAAAGAATAATAAAAATAAAGACGTTCTATATCCTTTTTTGAGCGGTGAAGACTTCAACTCCCGTCCAGATCAGTCCCCAAGCCGTTGGGTAATCAACTTTTTCGATTGGGCTTTAGATGCTGAACATGATGATCCAAAGAATCCTAAAGGGCATCCTTACGCTTCAGACTATGCAGATTGCTTAGAGATTGTCAGACAGAGAGTTAAACCTGAACGAGATAATAATAACCGAAAGGAAAGAAGAGAAAGATGGTGGCAGTATGCGGAGAAGTGTCCTGCACTCTACTCCGCAATTCAAGGATACGAAAAAGTTCTATTTCATGGATTTACTAGCAAATATTTAGGTTTTGGTTTTGCTCCTGGAGATATAGTTTATTCTGCGCCTCATGTTGTTATCCAAATTTCTGAATACTGCCAGTTTGCTGCTCTACAAGCTTCTTTGCATGAAGCATGGGTTTTGAATTATTGCTCTACTATGCGTACTGATATCCGGTATGCTCCATCAGATGTTTTTGAAACCTTCCCCTTCCCCACACCCGATCCCTCAGACCTCAGCACCCAGTTCCCAACCCTCAACACGATCGGTGAAATCTACTACACCCATCGTCAGGCAATCATGCGCGAGCGTCAGGAAGGACTCACCAAAACCTACAACCGCTTCCATGATGCCAACGAGACAGCGAGTGATATTCAGACATTGCGAGAGTTGCATATTGAGATGGATCAGGCAGTAGCCGCTGCCTACAGTTGGCAAGACCTCGACTTAGGGCACGGTTTTCATAAGACGAAACAGGGCATCCGTTTCACCATCAGCGAAACTGCACGACGCGAAGTGCTCGATCGGCTGTTGGAGTTAAACCATCAACGCTACGCCGAAGAAGTCGCCCAGGGCTTGCACGATAAGAAGAAGTCAAAAGGCAAAGGGCAGAAGACAAAGGGTAAAAAATCAGGGGTGATTGAGCCAGAAACCGTGCAGCAAGGCAAATTGTTTTAAGCTAGAAACAGACAGCAGAGAGTCAACCCGCGCCAGAGGTCAATAGCAATGGTTGCGATCGTCCAAAAAAAACTAACCTTTGAGGAATTTCTCAACTGGGATGACGGCTCCGGCAGGTCATTCGAGCTAGTCGATGGAGTTGCTATGCCCCTCAGTGAACCCACCGCGAAACATGAAGATGTCGTCGATGGGCTATGCCGCTTCCTGATTGACCACTGCCAATCTTTAAACCTCCCTTACGTTCCCCGCCAGAGTAAACAAGTTCGGTTAAACCCTGCTCCTGGTGAAAATGAGTCGAGCCGTAAAGCCGATATCGTCGTGTTTGCCAAAGAAGAATGGGACAGAATGCGTCAAAGCTCTGCCTCTGCTGCTGCCTACATCCCACCGCCCTTAGTGATCGAGGTCATCAGCACCAATTGGCGAGACGATTACCGCATCAAATTAAACGAGTATGAAACCTTAGGAGTCCTGGAGTACTGGATCGTTGATTACGCAGGGCTGGGTGGCGTTCAGTATATCGGGTCGCCAAAACAACCCACGATAACCATCAACCGCCTCATCGATGGTGAATACCAGGCACAACGGTATCAAGGAGAAGCCACCATTAGTTCTCCAACATTTCCGCAGTTAGAGTTGGCGATCGCTCAAATCGTTGCCATGACAGAAGTTTAGTGTTTGGTTGTTCTAAACACTAATTAAACCTAACCGAGTGAGACGAATAGTAAGCGCTTGAACACTTACTCCAAATTCAGAAGCTAATTTCTTAAAGGCTGATTCATCTGATTCATCGAAAGCATCCAAAGGCTGTTCTGTAATTCGCGCTTTTAGAACTGACTCAGGCATCAAAAGCTCTGCGGCAAAGACGTTAGCCTCAATTTCTTGATACTTAATACCTTCTGCTGCTTCTTTATCTCTAAAAAACACAACTGATTCATCAAAGAAAACACTTGATAAATTGCGATGAAGCAAGTAGTGCCCAAATTCATGGGCAACCGTAAATCTTTGACGATTAGGATGGTGTTTTGAATTAACACCAATAACTGCTTGGTCATCTTTAATAACTAGCATCCCCGATACAGTATCTTCTAATTCTTCTTTACGAATCAAAATCCCCTCTGTCTTCACAATAGATTCAACATCTATAGGAAGATTAAATCCATAGCGTTTAAGTATCTTTAAAGCTGCTTGTTTAGCCTTTGACATAAGTGCTTTAGTACCCGTCTACTCCTTTAATAGCTGCTGGAGAAAATCAGCACTTTTGGGTGGAACCGTTTTGACACGTCCACCGATTTCAATGGACATCACATTATCTTGAACCACCTCCGATCCAGTGGGTAAAATCTCTGTCATCTCTGCACCTAAAACAGTACAAAGCTCGTATAAGACGTGAAGAGGAGCTTTCTGTCGCCCGCTTCAATATTAGTGATTGAAGTTCGTAGCACCCCGATCGCATCAGCTAGCTGACCCTGTGTCAGCTTTGCCTTAGTGCGCCGATCTCTAATTCGTTCACCGATTTTTTTATAGAGAAGGTCTTCTTTTACTCGCATGACTTTAGAGTATGCGCTTAACACAAGCCAATGTCAATCTCATAAACATGTCAACTATATTGACATTGTAATTTGATTTTGTAGTTGACATATAGGAAAAGGTCTGTTAGCTTACATGCAAGCCAGGTTCAAAACGAAGTAAACGCTATTGGTAGCGTTTAAATGCGCCTCGCTATCTACACACAGTGCTTTTCCTAAAAAGGAGGATGTATGAGCAGATTGAAAGAAACCTATCGTATCCAAATCGATGAGCAAACGTATTCTGTAGAAGACCCCGTTATTACAGGGCTTCAGCTTCTAGACGTGGTCGGAAAGAGACCTGCCGATGAATACCTGATTTTTCAGGTGCTCCAAGGTGGTCAACTAGAAGAAATTCGGCTTGACGAAACTACCGATCTCCGTAAGCCAGAGCTGGAGCGATTTATTACCTTCGAGAGCGATCGCTCCTTCCGGTTGGTGATTGACGGTCGGCGATTTGAGTGGGGCAGACCCCTGATCAACGGGCTGGAGTTGAAAAAGTTAGCGGGTGTCGATCCTGCAACCTACGGCATCTGGCTCGAAGTTCGAGGCGCAGAAGATCGGGCGATCGCAGACAACAAATTGGTTGACCTGCAACAGCCAGGAGTCGAACGGTTCTTCACGGGTAAGAAAACCACCACCGAGGGCAACAGCTTTCTACCTGCGAAAGATCGGGAATACCTTGCGGGTCGAGGGCTGCAATGCGATGAAATCGTTGATGGCTCCAACAAAGGGGTGATCATGCGGGGCTTTCCTCTTCCCTCGGGGCGCTTTGATGCTGGGCAAGCCGATCTTCTGCTTCTCTTGCCGTTTGGTTATCCCGATACGCCACCAGATATGTTCTTTGTTCTTCCTTGGATCAAGCTAGCCCAAATTGCCAAATACCCAAAAGCCGCCGACCAGCCCTTTCCTTTCAACGGACAGCAGTGGCAACGCTGGTCCCGCCATAACAACGAATGGCGACCGGGGGTAGATGGCATTTGGACTATGCTGAAGCGAGTGGAACACGCCCTGGAGGTGGCAGCATGATAACGTCCAGTTTGACTGCTAGCCTGACAATTCAGGAACGTCACCTGAACCGTCTTAAGGAGTTCCTGATCCACCAGGATGGAGTAGAACGCGCTGCTTACATTTTATGTGGGGAGTCATCAAGCTCGCTCGACCCCTGGACTGGGCATCCCCATCGTAAATTCTTCTCCTACGATATTCTCCCTGTTCCGGAGGATGAAGTCCTTTCGAGTTCTGATCAGCACATCACCTGGAAAACTGATTCCTTCGTGCGAACCTTAAAACGGGCGCAGGAGCAAGGCTTAACTGTTGCGCTTATGCACAGTCATACAGGGGGCTTTGCAGAATTTTCTGATCAGGACGATGCCAACGAACCCGATTTAGTCGAGCTAGCCCAGCATCGAAACGGAGAGAACACGTCACTCCTGAGCCTTATTTTGACATCAGATGAAAAGCTGGTTGGTCGCCTTTGGACCAGTCAACAGCAGTGGATTCCGCTTCGTCTAATCTCAGTTGTCGGTGAATCGATCCGACTCCATTACCCAGGAAGAGGGCAGGGGCAATCTTCTCCCATCCTCCAAAGGCAAGCGTTAGCGTTTGGGAGAGTGCTGGAGCAAGACCTGGCAATGCTGCGAGTAGGGATTGTCGGCTGCGGAGGAACTGGCAGTGCCACTGCTATGCTGCTGCCTAAAATGGGATGCCGACGTATTGCCCTCTTTGACAAAGATATTGTCGAGGAAAGCAATTTGAACCGTCTGTATGGTGCCACCCAAGCAGATGCAGACGCGAAGAGTCCCAAAGTGGAGGTCATTGCGCGATCGCTAACGGAGTTAGGCTTGGGAATGCAGGTGAAAACATACCAGTCCTGGATTGGTGATCCGGAATGCCGGGATGCCCTTAAAGCCTGCGACATCATTTTCGGTTGTACGGATGATCACGCCGGACGCTTGCTGCTTAATCGCTATGCCTATTACTATGTCACGCCCGTTTTTGATATGGGTTTGGCAATTGAGGTGTCGCCATCAGAGCCACCAGAAATCAAGGCAATGGACGGACGGGTGACTGCTCTCGTTCCTGGTCATACTTGTCTCCTCTGCCGAGGAGTTATCAGTCCTGCGATCGCACGCGATGAAGCTCTCAAGCGAAATAACCCCACTGAATATGAACGCCGAAAGGCAGAAGCCTACGTTTTGGGTGAAGGCAATCCTAGTCCCGCTGTTGTTCTGTTCACGACTGATGTGGCAATCATGGCGATCGAAGAACTGGTGCATCGACTTCAGGGTTTCCGAGGAGAAAACGGTTCAGTTGCCCAGCGGGTACGCAAATTTCACCTCATGGAAGATCGACGGCAAGGAGCTAATCCTGACCCATATTGCCCAGTTTGCGGATCTGTGGAGTACTGGGGCAGAGGGGATGTTGACCCATTTCTCAATCTAGTGGGGTAAGCCATGCTATTTCGTACCTTTGCCCAACAACTACTAACGTGGCTCCGGTTTATCCCTAGACCAGATTTTGCTGCCCAAATCGTGCCCACCCATCCGACCCCTGAAGAAGTTAAGCCAGGAATGATGCTAGTGGTTGGTGACGCTAAGTATCAGAAGTGGGCATGTTTTCGATGCCCTGGAGGTTGTGGTGAGACTATCTTACTGCCGCTGAATAAAGCTCAACGTCCTCGCTGGGCGGTTTCTACAGATTGGCTCGGACGACCCACCATTCATCCTTCAGTTAGGCAACTCAACGAGTGCCGCTGCCATTTCTGGATTCGGCAAGGACGCGTTGACTGGTGCCCCGATGATTGATTGAGTCTGTAATATGCCTTGGTGAGAAATAGCCATTTCTGAATTAAGTGGGTTTACTAGAAGAGGCGGTCATAACAATTACCCCTAATGCCCTTCGAGATCATTCATAAGCCTACCTTCACCAACCAACTCCTCGCCATCCCCAAAGAGCGAGTCATACAAATATTGGAGAAAATCGAGGTTTTGCGGGATGACCCAAAGCCCCACGGTAAGCTGAAGAAAAAGCTGCACGGCTATAAAGGCGATATTTACCGCCTGCGGTCTGGAGATTTCCGCATCATTTATACCTACGGTGATGGTTGGGTTGCCCTGCTTGGAGTTGATGCCCGTAAGGATATCTATAAGGGCGACAAACTGATAGCGGAAGAAACTGAGGTCAATGTCGCTGCCTTTGCCAATCTTGAAAATCTATTAGCCCCTGAAAAGGTGCTGCCACCTGAATCTAAACCGTCTCAAGTGGAAACCCTTTTGCCCGTTGGACTAACCGAGGAATTACTCGATCGCCTGTTCATTCCCAAAACCTGTTTTCCTACCCTCCTTGCTTGTCGTACCTTCGATGACTTGTTAGAAGCCGCTGTGCCAGGGGCAGTGCGCGATCGTCTGTTTGACTGCATCACCGCACCTAACTTCGATCAAGTCCTTAACCAACCTAGCTTCGTTACCGGCAGTCCTGATGAGCTACTCCGCTTCAAGGAAGGGGATCTCCTGGGTTTTCTCCTCAAACTTAATCCTGAACAAGAGAGATTTGTTACTTGGGCAATTAATGCAACAGGACCAACCCTCCTCAAAGGAGGTCCAGGTACAGGAAAAAGTACCGTTGCACTCTATCGCACCCGTGAAATTCTCAAACAGCTTCAAGCCAACGGTGTTAGCCAACCCCGAATTCTTTTCACTACCTACACCAATGCCCTGGTTACCTTCTCAGAGCAACTGCTGCAACAACTTCTGCGCAAGGATGCTCGTTTTGTAGAGGTCAAAACGGCTGATGCGCTGCTGTCCTCCATCAGCCATGCCACTGAGCAATTTCAGATCGCTCAAACTAACGAACTAAGCAAGCTATTGCGACAAGCCATTCCTCAAGCGATCACCGCTCTAGAAGGCAATGTTCTACAACAACAGGCACAGCGGCTCATCCTGCAACGGCTCCAACCAGAGTATTTGCTTGAGGAATTAACAGATGTCATTGACGCACGGGGCATTGAGACTCTGGCAGATTATCAAGAGACTACCCGTACAGGTCGCAACATCTCGCTCAACAAATCTCAGCGACAGGCAATTTGGACATTGCGGCTGCATTTCAATCAGTTACTGAAAGATCAGGGAATAGCAACCTGGGCACAGATGCGGCTTTATGCCCTTGATCGCCTTCACACTATGCCAGATCCGCCTGTCTATGACGCGGTTGTGGTGGATGAAGCCCAAGATCTCAGTCCCGTTGTACTGCGCTTTTTGGTAGGGCTTTGCCGCGAACCGAATCGGCTGTTCATCACCGCTGATGCGAATCAATCGATTTACGGCAACAGCTTCCGGTGGTCTGAGGTACATCACTCCCTTAAATTTGTTGGACGCACAGGCATTTTGAGGATGAATCATCGCACCACTCAAGAAGTCGGGGAAGCCGCTCAATCCTACTTGCAGGAAGGCATTCTGGACGAAGACAACATTGAACGGCTGTATATCCATACAGGTCCCTTACCAGTAGTCCGCGCTGTTGCCGATCGCCCTTCCGAAGGCGATCTATTGGCTCAGTTTTGTCGCACTGCCGCTCGCGAGTTTCGCCTGGGGATAGGAGCCTGCGCTATACTAACGCCGACTGAAAAATCTGGCAAGAATATAGTAGGACAGCTTAACTACTTGGGAGTTGAGGCGACGTTTATGACCAGTCGAGAACTAAACTTGAACTGTAAGGGCATTAAAGTGTTGCCGCTGAAGGCTGCGAAAGGCTTGGAGTTTCCAATCGTGGCGATCGCAGGTTTTCTACACTCCCCCTTTTCGGCAGTCACCAAGAAACTATCAGACGAGGAAATTGCAGAGATGCTGGCTCGTGAACGTCGCACCCTGTTTGTGGGTATGACCAGAGCCATGCGCGCCCTGATGGTTCTCGTTCCGGCTCATCAGCCAGGTAGCCTGCTGCAAGACTTTGATCCTCAGTTTTGGAATTTGGGTAACGCATGAAGAGCCTTCGACTGTCTGCTGTTCTCCCCGGTGATCTCGATCTTGTGGCTGTTAACCAGCAGCTACGCGATCGCAAGTCCAACTGGATTGGAGTGCGGTTGTATCTGTTTCAGAGTCAGTCTTGGCGACGCTTCTAAACGGGCTGGATCTGTCGAACGATGCGGATGTCCTGGGCGTTGATGGGTCAATGGCAGATTCTGTTATGGGAGAAATTAGCCGTTTCTTTTCACAACAAGCGATTACAAAGCCCAAGAAATCGCGTCAGAAATCATCTGCTAATCCCTCAAAGGTTACACCTCAAATCTGGCAACAGGACAGCTTGTTTAAAGCCGAATTGGTTCCTTCCGAGGGGAAAGCTTCCGATGGTCAGGGAACTTTATTGAAACTTCAATATATACAAGACGAAGAAAAGGTTGCTGAGGAATCTTCAAAGACAAATGAACAAACGGTTGATCCAACAGAAGATAGCAGTTCATCTGACGTACAGGTAACGAAGTCGCTCCTATCAAAAAGAATTCCATTTGCTTACGACATTCGGGCTGAACTAGAGGATGCCATTCTCAAGGATTTACGGGGACCAGTCCAGGGTGAGGAGGAAGAAGTAGAGGAGGACAGTGTTCAGGATCGGTATTTGGTTGGCTTGCTGGCTCCTCAGTATCGCCAAGCAACAATCTTAGGTGAGCAGCCTGAAGAGGAAGACGAATTGGCGATCGCCGACAAGGGCAACCAGGAGGAGGGAGCCACTGAAACAACTGCAACCTCTACCCCGGCGATGTTTCCTTCCTCACTTGGCATGACTTTCTGCGTCAGCGGTGAAGCCAAAGCGATTGAAATCACAGCAGAATGGGGCAACTACCGCCGAGAAGCCAGTCAATTTCCAAAGGAAGACGGTAATGCCAAACTGGTCTGGAAACGTTGCCCAATGGGAGGCAGTACCGTATTGCCTTTAGATGGCGAAGCGTTCCGCTGGGCTGTGATGGGCGAAGCAGGTCCCGATGTCTATGTTCAGGGGCGATCGCGGCAACAGGATAACGGAGACTGGATTATTACGCTATTTCTCGTGAATGGACAGCACGAACCCAAGCAACGTCGGGACGAAGCATGGTTATTTCAACCGGAGTTAAGCGTCCGGGCACCTGACCGCTCACCTATCTTTATTCGTAATCCATTGCCGACGACTGTTCAGAATATTGACCCAGTGATCCGGGCTGAAGCGCAGGCAATGGCAATGCTTTACCGTAAGCAAGTTGAATTTGCTGTTGGGCATGGCGTTAGCGTTCAAGCAGAACTGGCTTCTCATACAACCGAAAAGGCAGTTTGTCTCTCAACGAGTGTGGTTCCAGTCTATGAAGTACCGAAGACAACCCCTCCAACCGCAGAGGAGATTCCAGAACTTGTAGGGTTAGTCCTGGATATGAAAGAGCTATCAGAAACCTCGATAGGTAGCCTTTCTGTCAAACTAATGGCCTTGATCAATGCCTATAAAACCTGGATTGACCAGCAAGAAGCCCGAATCTCAGATCCGGCATCTGGGTTACTGACTTATCAAGATCCGGCTGCGACTGTCATCCACAATTGCCGGATTGCCCTTAAACGGATTCAGGAAGGCGTGTCCCTGCTTCAGACCGATGTTCAAGCAGCCGAGGCTTTCCGGTTTATGAACCGGGCAATGTGGCAACAGCGGGTTCACTCCCTTTATTCAGAGCAGAAACGTCAAGGGAACGAGACGACTCTGGAAACAATCGACCAGTATGAGAACCGTCGTTGGTATCCCTTTCAGCTTGCCTTCATCCTGCTGAACTTGCCCAGTATGACTGATCTACATCACCCAGATCGAACGCATCCGACTGATGCGATCGCTGATTTGCTCTGGTTTCCAACTGGCGGTGGAAAAACTGAAGCTTATCTGGGGCTGACAGCCTATACGATTGGGCTACGACGTTTACAGGGGGCGATCGCAGGTCGAAGTGGTGAGTTTGGTGTCGCCGTTTTAATGCGTTATACGCTGCGACTACTAACCCTTCAGCAGTTTCAGCGAGCCACTGCTTTGATTTGTGCCTGTGAGTCAATCCGTCGCGATGATGAGGATCAATGGGGTAAAGAACCTTTTCGGATCGGGCTTTGGGTTGGGGAACGCAGCACCCCAAACTATACAGCTCAGAGCGAGGAGTTTGTTAAACAAATTCGGGGACAGCACCAGCAGTACCGGGGCGGTTCTCCCCATCAGCTCACAAACTGCCCCTGGTGTGGGACTCGGATTGAACCCGGTAAGCACATTCAGGTAACTTCAGTAGAAAAAGGTGAAGGGCGTACTCTCATTTTTTGTGGTGATTCACTGGGTCGCTGCCTCTTCTCAAAAGGTGAAGGGCTTCCTGTGGTGGTGGTTGACGAGGAGATTTATCGTCGCCTACCAACACTTTTGATTGCCACCGTCGATAAATTTGCCCAAATGCCCTGGAAAGGAGAAGTTCAAATGCTATTTGGGCAAGTGAATGGGTTATGTGAACGGCATGGATTCCGTTCTCCTGATTTAGATGATAAGGATTCCCACAAAAAGACCAGCACGCTACCTGCTGCTAAAACCCGATCGCATCCATTGCTACGTCCCCCGGATCTGATCATCCAGGACGAGCTTCACCTGATTAGTGGCCCTCTGGGAACCCTGGTCGGACTGTATGAAACGGCGGTTGATCAGCTTGCCTCTTGGACAGTGAATGGAAAATTAGTCCGCCCCAAAGTGGTTGCCTCAACTGCCACGATTCGACAGGCGAATGCTCAAGTTCACAATTTGTTTCTCCGCAAAGTGCAAGTCTTTCCCCCACAAGGACTAGACATTGAAGACAACTTTTTCTCCCGCCAACGGCAACCTAGCGAAGAGTATCCTGGTCGTCGTTATCTAGGTATTTGTGCCCCTGGTCGCAGAATTAAGGCCGCCTTGATTCGAGTTTATGTTGCCGCTCTATCGACCTCTCAGTATCTCTATGAAACTAAAGGCTATGGCACAAAAGCTGACCCCTGGATGACCCTCGTTGGCTACTTTAACTCCCTACGAGAATTAGGCGGAACTCGGCGGTTAGTAGATGATGATATTCGGTCTCGGCTTGCCAAGATGGATCGGCGGGGATTAGCCAAACGAACCCGGTTGCTGATGGATGAGTTGACCTCCCGTAAGGATTCAACTGAAATTCCAGACATTTTGGATTGGATGGAAACGACATTTGATCCAGAGCAAGAAGCAGAAAACCGTGCCAGACGAAAGAACAATCAGAAGGTAGACAAACGTGATCCGTTAGATGTCATTTTGGCAACCAATATGATTTCTGTTGGAGTGGATGTGAAACGGCTAGGCTTGATGGTTGTCTGTGGACAGCCCAAAAATACGGCTGAGTACATCCAGGCAACCTCGCGAGTTGGAAGAACTTATCCTGGTTTAGTCATTACCGTTTATAACTGGGCACGTCCCAGAGACTTGTCACACTATGAGCGGTTTGCTCATTACCATGCAACATTTTACCAACACGTTGAAGCCTTATCAGTCACGCCCTTTTCCTCGGGTGCTCTGTACCGGGGACTCAGTGCTTTACTCGTTTCTTTGATCCGGTTATCGGGTCAAGACTTTAATCCCAACCATCATGCAGGAAGAATTCAATCGAACCATCCGTTTTTAAAGGCTGCGATCGACGCGATCGTACAGCGAGCTGGATTAGTAGCCAATACCAAAGTTGCAGATTACGTTCAGCAAGAACTGAAATCAAAGCTCGATGTCTGGTTGAGCAGTGCTCAAAACACCCCAGGTGGCGGCACACTTAAATACAAGGTTGCTTCAAAGGATGGTACGTCGATCGACCTTTTGAAGCCTGCCGGAAAAGGGGATTGGCAAGAGTTTACCTGTCTCAATTCCCTCAGAAACGTGGAGCCAACCATCGGACTCATTCTCACCGATAGCGTCCCTGATGAAGACTTTAGCCGTCTACCTCAACCCATGTCTGTTGACCCATCTGAACTATGACCCAGGCAAACTACAAGTACCGTGTTGGGGAACTTCGCCCCAGTCAAATTCTTTTCTCCTATGGGGTTGGGGCAGTGGTTGACCTCCCAAATCTCTCTGTCATGGTGCTGGGATTGGAGGATTGGGCTGACCGCTATGGCATTGAGGTTGCCGAGGAACGGCTTCTGACAGCCGTGCGCCGAGAGTTAGGCAAGCAGGTCAAGCAACTAAAATCTCCTCCTATGTCTTTGCAGGAGGATTCCGGTGGCTTTAACCCCTTTGATGAAGCCGCTCGGATTGGCATTCCCGTAGCGCCCTTTCCAGCCTGGATGGTTTGTCCCTACTGTCGTTTTCTAGCTCCCTTGCAGGGGGGATATTTTGAACTCAAGTCCAATCCCTACCGTCCTCAAGAAAGCCATTACATCCACAAAAATTGCCGTAAACCAGGGAAACCTCCCAAGGTGATACCCGCTCGGTTCCTGGTTGCCTGCGAACACGGACACTTAGATGACTTTCCCTGGCTGTACTTCGTCCATCGCGGTAATACGAACTGCCGGGGACCTTTGCGACTGGAAGAATATGGAGTTTCGGGGACGGCAGCTGATATTGTGGTCAAGTGCGAAGGCGAGGGCTGTGGCGCGTCACCCCGTCGATTATCCGATGCCTTTGGAGAGCAAGGTAAAAAAACAATGCCTCGCTGTCGGGGACGACATCCCCATCTCCGTAGCTTTGACGATCGCTGTGATCAACAAATGCGAGGGATTTTGCTCGGTGCTTCCAATAGCTGGTTCGGCATTAGCTTGTCTGCGCTCTCGATTCCGACTGCGTCTAATAAACTGGGTGAGTTGGTGGGTGAATACTGGACCCGGCTGAGTAAGGCAACTAGCGCCGACGTTCTCAAAATTCTACTGGATGCATTTCAAGCGGTCGGTGAACTTCAAGAATTCGCCAAATACTCAATTGATGATATTTGGCAAGAAATCCAAAGGCGGCAAGCAGGAAGCTCAGAGAGTGACACAACTCATGACTTAAGGACTCCGGAGTGGGAAGTTTTCTCCACGGCAGACTCCAGTAAAAACACGAAAGATTTTCAGCTTCGTCCAGTTCCACCGCCTCAAGGCTTTGAGAAATGGTTTACTCAAGTTGTTTTAGTGGAACGCCTCCGGGAGGTTCAATCCTTGATCGGCTTCACCCGGATTCAATCTCCCGGTGATTTTGAAGACGCTGGAGAAATCCCAGAGGAATATCGAGTCAGGCTGAGCCGGAGTGCTCCCCAGTGGGTTCCAACGACTGAAGTGAAAGGAGAGGGAATTTTCTTGCAGTTTGATGAACCGTCACTGGAGCAGTGGGAGCAGCAAGCTGCCGTCAGCAAACACCAAAGCCAGACATGGGAGGCACATAAACGTTGGTGCCAAAACAGAGGACTTGATCCACTGAAAATTAGATTTCCTGGCATTCGCTATATGCTGATTCATTCCTTCTCCCATGCCTTGATGCGGCAACTGGCGATCGAGTGTGGTTACAATGCAGCCAGTTTGCGTGAAAGGCTCTATTCCAAGCCAGTCAAAGACGAAGATGGACCACAAGCAGGACTGTTGATTTATACCGCTGCACCAGATAGTGAAGGAACCTTGGGGGGATTAGTCAGTCTGGGAGAACCTGCAATTTTGGGGCACCACATTGCCCAAGCGTTAGAGCAAACACGCCTCTGCGCCTCTGACCCTCTCTGTGCAGAACATGACCCACTTCAAGGCAATGCCTGTCTACATTGGGCAGCCTGCCATGCTTGTCTATTTAGTCCTGAAACTTCATGCGAAAGAGGGAATAAATTCTTAGACCGATCGCTGCTTGTCCCAACGCTACATCGTCAACAGTTGGCATTCTTTCAATAATGGAGAGCCACCCCGTGAACTCAAAATTACTCAGTTCAATTCACCGGGTTGCGAAAGAACTACCACCGATTGCATTGAATTCTCTGGCAGACTTTCTGGAAGAATCCGCAGGGTCTTACAGTGAAGCATTGAAAGCTAGGGTACTGAGTCAGTTGCCGAACCTCAATTTTCGGCGGGCTGTTCTTGAGCTTTTGGAGGACTGGCATCAGGCATCAACAAACTTAGATAGCCAGTCTATTGCCTTGGCGTTACGCTCAGCCGCTTATGCGATCGCCTCGGCCCACTCTGCGCTTTCCGCCGAAATTGTCTGGACAGGTCCTGATGTCTCCAATATCCCTGTTCGGAAAACAGAGCAGGTTCTCAAACAGTTGATTCAAGAAGCCCAACGAGAACTAACGATTGTCAGTTTTGCGGTCTACAAAGTACCCGATATTGCAGAAGCATTGATTGTCGCACTGGATCGAGGAGTACACTTGCAGATTATTGCCGAAACTCCAGAAGTTGGGGAGGGTAAGGTTCCTTTTGGAGTTGTAGCAGGATTGGGAGCAGAAGTCGCCCAGCGATCTGAGGTGTTTATTTGGGAGAAGTCTAAACGCCCTAAAGGCAAAGACGGCAAACACGGTTCACTTCACATGAAGTGCGCGATCGCAGACGGCAATGATTTGCTTATTTCCAGTGCCAATTTAACTGGGTATGCTTTAACTCTGAATATGGAAATGGGACTACTTATCCATAGTGAATCTCTAGCCAGTTGTGTTAGTAACCATATTAATCAACTCATTCATCAAAACGTTTTTTCATTACTCAGGTAATGGTGTAAATAGATGAATGACCTTCATACATTCAACTGGACTGATACCGCTATACTCCTTTGTTAGCACCAGTAATCCAGAGAGTTTTCCTATTATAAAATTCACCCTGCTGTTCTAAAGGGTGTCCTCCTAATAGCAAACCGAGCCATAACTCGACGATCGGCATTTTTAAAGCTTGTTGTAAATCAGGTAGACGAATGGTTGAGCCGAAACGCTGAAGATATTGGTCGATCGCCCTCGACCACTCTTCAACATTCTCCCCATGCGCTAGATCCCGAATCTGCTCCGCCATCTCTAGCTCATCGAGTGGTTGCGCTGCTGTCATTTGGTCTACCCAATCCAACAACGCATTTTTATCTACTTCTCCGACGATCGAACCCTCTTCCTGAGATGATGTTCTCTTGCGGTTGGCAGGGTACTGAATCGGCTCTGGTTCTTCAAACAGCTCTGATACATCCAGCGTTAAAGATTGGACGAACAGATCGACACAGTTCTCTAGATTTACCACTGGCTCAGCCGGGTTATGCCGACGCTCCCACCCGGAAATCAAGAGATTTGCCCGCGCAGCATGAACCTCTGAGAGCTGCACCAACACATCCCCTGCGACAGTCAACTGCTCTGCTAAAGATTGATGAGAAAGGGTTTGCTCTAGCGCGTAACAGAGCGATCGCAAATCCGCCGTCTCTGGAAACCGAGAGGCTTTCTCCAGGGACTGCCAGAGATCAAGCTCTAACTGCTGCACTTCCATTACAGCCTAACCTCTGGATAGAGTGGGCAGGGTCGAATCGGACAATTTTGGGGATGCAGTTCAACTGAGGAACGAAAGCGTTCTAATTTGATCCCACTGTGCTGAGAAAACACATCGAGAATCCGAACCAGCAGTGTTTTGACTTGCAACTCCGTCAACCCCAAACAGTGGATGGGTTCAACTTTGGCAACCCGATCGTTCCCCATCCAGAGTTCTGCGCCTAGGGCATGCAGCGGTGAATCCTTGGTCATGCGATACCAGTGAACGACAGCGGCAGGAACGGCTGGAGCCAGTACCTCTAAGGTTGCCACCCTTATCGAAGTAGAAACGTTCGGTTCTGATAGCGCTTGTTCCGTTTGCTGTCCGCGTCGTCGTTGTTTGCGGACATGATTCCGAACTCCCCGGTGGCGATAGTAGGAGCGGCGATTATGACAGACGTTCGGATTCCAGCATCCATCCCCATTCGGTCCATGACGCTGTTGGGCTTCCTGGGAGTCAAGCTTAGAGCAAAGCCGACATTTTTCCTGATCGGGACGTGCCATCACGCACCTCGGAGGGAGACAAGTAACTCATCGACCCAGTGCTGATCAGCCTCTGATAGCTTGGGCGGTGGAACAGGCTGACGATAGTCGATGCGTTCGTTGTACCCCGCCCGATCGCACACACCCTGCACAATTGCCTGTAATTCTACCAACGGTTCCTCATCTTCGGGTCTTAGCGGCAGCGGCACACTGGGAATGGGTTCACGCAAGTCAAAGTCATACAGGTCAGCTTGAGGACGTTGTGAACGACGACTTACAATGAGGCGATAGTCACTCGGCTGCACCTCTCCTATCATCGTCATCGGGATGCCAGCCCGGATCAGATCAATTTCAACCAGATTGGAGAGACTGCCCAGAATGAGACTGCGCTTGTTTTCATAAGCCGTTCTGCCTTTTCCCTTCTGCTTGTTTTTGGGTGACAGCACCTCAATCACTGTAATGACCGTATCTGTGCCGACTTCGCGAACTTCTAGATAGCGCTCTTTAATGGTGGTTGGCGGCAAGAAAATGGAGCGGGGTCGTTTCTGAGTTAACGTTGCACCCGATTCAACTCGCAACGGCTCCAATTGATCGATTGACCGAGCCGCTAAGACAGCGGCATCTGGAATACCCACGAGAATTTCTTCGGGTTCTTCTTGATCCTGGTAAGTGCGAGTCTCAACCTCAATGTAATAGTTGGGGCGCAGTTGGGGCGCTACCGTATCGGCGATCGCCACCATCAGTCGAGTGTGAAACGACGACCAGAAGGCTGGTTGTTCCAGATAGGGATTCATGCCAGGGAAGGGCGACGGCATCCGTTAAACTCCCACAGTGCAAGGATTTTCATTCAGTATACCCTAACCGCTGTGAACCTAGTCGTAGTTTAGTCGTATATAAGATATTGTATAGATATTTTACTTGAAATGCCATAAACTGAAAGAGCTAACTTGAGTTGCGTGGTCATTACTCATGTTTTCAGGCTCAGATGGACTTCCCCAGGTTCGCCTGGTGGCTTCCCAGGCTCCAGTACCATCACGCTTAACGGGACCGACGGATTTGCGATGGCTCCGAGTTGAGGAGTATTTCCAGGCGCGATCGCTGGCTGACAACACTCAAAAAGCCTATCGACGGGAATTGAAGCGGTTCCTTTACCTGGACTGATCGCGCTTGGTCGGATCTCACGCCTCGGCAGATTGCTCAGTTCAAAGCCTATTTGCAGGGACAAAACCTGTCTGCTAATTCAGTGAATCGGGCATTGACCGCTCTGATGAGTTTCTTTGATTGGTTTCGAGCAGCTTACCCAGAACAAATTGCCCATGACCCGACGACGGCAGTGGAGATGGAGCGGGTTCCCCTACCGCCTGCCAGGGACTTATCAGAAATTGAAGTTGTGGCTCTGTATTTAGCATTGGAGGAACGGGGAGAGACAGAAGTGCGCGATCGGGCCTTATTTGCGGTTCTCAGCCATGGCTTGCGGGCGGAAGAGGTCGTGAATTTGAATGTGGAAGATTACGATGGTGTCCGACTAACAATTCGAGAAGCTAAGGATGATAGTACGGGGACAGTCCCGCTCAGTCGTCAGGCGAGAGAACAGTTGAACACGTATTTAGTTCAGCATCGCTCTGAGGAGGGAGACTTATCGCCTGATAGCCCCCTGTTTTTGTCTATTGGACGTAACCGGGTGGGTCAGCGTTTGGGCTATCAAGGGTTATATTACGCAGTTAAAGCTTTGGGTAAGATTGCAGCAGAGCAGGCTCAATTGGCATTAGAGCGGCGGCAAAGAATTGAGCAAGGAGAGCTGGAACCTGATCTGCAGGATAGATGGGGACAGTTCAATGAGGCAGAACTCAAACAAATCCTGACTTTGCTGAATGTGCATCCTCACCAGTTACGCCACACGTTTGCTACTGGCTTGCTCTTACGGGGGGTTGAAAGCCTTCATGCTCGGACACTGACCCGCCATAAATCAGAAGCAAGTTTTAAGCGGTATGCAAAACGAGCGCTTAGTGCGGCGGCCGAACGGGCTTTTTATCAATCTATTGGGGAAAACGCACCAGAATAAACGAAAAATCACAACTTTTTTGACACAATGGGATAACGTTATGGACTGGATCTGTTTCAACCAGTACATTATTGTTATTGAACGTTCTTTGAAGGGTACAACATGATCGTTACTACCGCATCATTTAAGGGCGGTGTGGGCAAGACTACGACGGCTGTTCATGTTGCTGCATTTTTGCAGAAAGATGGCGATACCTTGCTAGTGGATGGTGATCCAAATCGTTCTGCAACTCGTTGGTCTAAGCGGGGAAACGGATTCCCGTTTAAAGTTGTGAGTGAGCAGCAAGCAGCAAAGTACGGCAGAAACTTTAAGCACATTGTCATTGATACCCAAGCCCGCCCTGACGAAGAAGATTTGAAAGATTTGGTAGACGGATGCGATATTCTGATTCTTCCCTCGACACCCGATGTTTTGTCGTTAGATGCATTAATGCAGACCGTTCATTTAATGAAGGTTTTAGGGTCTGGGCAATATCGAGTCCTACTGACTCGTGTGCCGCCCCCACCTCGGAAGGACGGAGATGATGCTAGAGAAATGCTTGCTGCCGCAGGTTTTCCTTTATTCAAGGGCAGAGTTCGGGAACTTGTGGCCTTTCAGAAGGCGGCGTTAGAAGGTTTGGTAGTCAGTGATGTCAGCGATCGCCGTGCCAAGCTTGCCTGGAATGATTATGTAGCAATTGGACGGGAGATTTTGAATGGGAAAGTTTAATAAGCTATTGACCTCGCTTCAAGATGAAGAACTGGAGCCTCAGCTTCAGAATGGTACAAAATCTCAAGAGGCACTGTCACAAGCTCGCCAGTTTATTCCTCGCGATCGAATTGTGCGAGATGAGAATCAAGTCCGCAAGTATTTTGATGTAGAAAAGCTGAATGGGCTAGCTCAAACGATCGCTGAAGAAGGAATTTTGGAGGATCTTGCAGTTTATGAGATTCCTGATCGCTCTGGTTACTATCAATTAGTCTTTGGTGAACGGCGTTATCGGGCTTCTGGGATTGCGGGCCTCGATAAGGTTCCGGTCAGAGTGATTGAAAAACCGGATGAGAAAAAGCTGCTTAAGCTTCAACTCATTGAGAATAAACACCACGAAGACCTTAATCCAGTTGAGGAGGTGGAAGGAGCGCTGGCTTTGTTGGCAGCAGAACTGGAAAAGCCAGTTGAGACAGTCATTGCGCTACTTAAACAGATGGATAATGATGTCCGTCGTGCGTCCTATAACGTTATAGGACAACCTGAGAGTGATGTCGTTATCAAGCTTCTTGAAGGGCTTAACATCAAATGGCGTTCATTTGTGTTGAACCAATTGCCACTGTTGGGATTGTCATCAGATATTCTTGAGCCCATTCGCCAGGGCAAGATTGAGTACACTAAAGCTCTAGTCATTTCGCGACTCAAGGATGAGGAGCAACGCCAAGAAGTACTTCAAGAGGCAATCACCCAAAATCTCTCAATTCGAGATATTCGCGATCGTATTAAGCAGTTGTCTCAGTCACAGAAAGCTACTTCTCAGCCTTCAGACTATCTAAAGCGATTTAATGCTGTAAGTCGCCAGCTTAAAAAAACGGATGCTTGGGAGAATCAGCAGAAACGCGATCGCTTGGAAACATTGCTAAAAGAAATAGAAGATTTAGTTAAGTGACGCTTGAGGTTCTATTCCTGGAATAAATCAAACCGAATTACGAAGAGGGTTCCTTTACCAGCTTCAGATTCAACTTCGATGGTGCCATGATGGGCTTGCACAATTTGATGAGAGTGATAAAGCCCCAAGCCATTTCCTCGTCGATGGTGATTCCCTTGCCTGAATCGTTCAAATAAAAACTCCTGCTCCTCTGGAGCGATACCAATTCCTGTATCTTCTACTTCCAAGAGGATAGAACTATTTTCTGGAGAATCACGAGTTATGTATTGTAGGCGAAGCTCTACTGAGCCACTGTCAGTGTAACGAATGGCATTGCCGACCAAGTTGGTCAGTAGGCGGCGAAGCTCCAGGCGATCGCCCCTCACCCACAAGGATGTTTCGTCAGTGGTTCCTACTAAGGTTAGGTTCAACGCCAAGCCTTTAGTCATAGCCAGAGGAGTTAGTTCTCTAACAACACTTTGGCTTAATTCCCAGAGGTCAACCTTATGAAAGTGAAGATTTTTGCACCCTGCTTCATACTGATAAATCTCCAGAAGAGTATCTACCATCTCTAGCAAAGTTTGGTTGCTTTGAACAACCTGCTCTAAAGAATCTCGCATTTCGGGCAACGTTTTACCAAAAGTACCTCGACGTAACAAATGCAGCATATGGTCTGCTGCAATGAGCGGGGTTCGTAGATCGTGAGTCAGGCTAGCGATGAAGTCTTCATGCTGTTGATTAATCCTGATTTGCTCATCGATACTGTGTTTCAGTTTTAACATCGACTGAATTCTGGCAAATAGCTCTCGCTTTTTTACCGTAGGGCGGATGACATCATTTGCACCTAATGCTAAACCCTTAACCACACTGGCATGATTATGATCTGCTACCAACATGATTGGGAAAAAAGGTAGTTCAGCATTCCGTCGAATTCGTCGGGTCACTTCGTAACCGTCTATATCAGCAGTGGCCGTGTCCAGCAGTAATAAGTCAGGTGGAGACTGTTCAAGCTGAATCAGTGCGTCTACTCCGCTATGAGCGCTGTCTAATTCGATACCCCCGTTTCCTGAGCAGCGATCGCATGGGACGAAAGATATTAGGAAGGGCATTCACCAGCAGAATGCGTTTTGCTCCCGATGAAGCAAACCTGATCGTTGGGTTTAAAGGTTTTGAGAGCATATTGTTATCCAACGCTTTATTTGTCGGTTGTCGGTGAGACTTACGGCAAACTGGCGATGCCCCTGTGCTTCGTAACTTGCTCTAAGCCTGCTTGGTACAGACTTCCTTAGCCTTCATCCCAGGGAAATAAAAACGGACAAGAGAAAGAAGCAAACCTCTGGAGAGGGAACAGCAATGTAAAGAAATCAGTCTAGCGAATTTAGCAAAACTTTGCGTCTTGTCAATGCTCCGTTTTATCTAGGGTTCGCATCTATCTGCCTTTAGGAGTAGTCACGATCGGGTGAATGGTGGAAACGATGCGAATTGCAATTGTCGAAGATCACAGCCTGACCCGAACTGGGATTCGCAGCTCTTTGAATGAACAGCAGGATATCACTGTTGTAGGAGACGCTGAGACGGGGGTTGCAGGGTTAAAGCTACTTCAGGAAGCAAAACCCGACCTGGCGATCGTAGACATCGGTTTGCCAGATATTGATGGGGTAGAGGTAGTTCAACGGTTTCGGAATGCTTTCCCTCCAGGGTCAGATGTTCAAACCCGATTCATTATGCTGACTTCCTACACTCAGGAACGAATGGTGTTGGCGGCATTTGCAGCCGGGGCTGATTCTTACTGCGTTAAGAACACCAAGTTTGAGATGCTACTAGAAGCCATTCGTATGACTTACGAGGGGCAATCCTGGATTGATCCGGCGATCGCTCGCATTGTCCTCAAGCACGCTCGGCAATCTGCATCGCCACCATCAAGTACGAATGAACCTCAAACTGTAACCATCAATGCCCTGGATTCGGAGCAAGCTACCATTCTGGAGTCCGATCCTCTAACGAAAAAAGAGTTGGAAGTGCTGGAATTGATGGTTCAGGGCTACACCAATAACCAAATTGCTCAGCAACTCTATATGAGCCTTGGCACGGTTAAAGTACATATCCGTAGCATCCTCAACAAGCTCTGTGCTAGTGATCGCACTCAAGCTGCTGTACTGGCAATGCGAGCAGGGCTGATCGAGTAAAAATTCTGGCACAGTGAAAAACTATGCAGTATGCGGTGATTAATTGACAGATGGAGGGAGTGCTTGAATGACACTGGCTTGTGTAGTGTAAAGAGATCGCCCACTCCCACTTTCCAGATCAAAATAGGTGGCGAACCGTCGTAGCTTGCCAGTGGTCAGTTGCAGTAGATAGTCAAATGCTTCAGCCGCGACACGCTGATTAATGCTGAGGGATTGGCTGTTCAGTAGAGCAAGCTGTTCACAGGACAGGATATTGTCCTCCATTTCTTCTGGCTGTGGAACCAACAAATCGGGTTGCTGAATGGTTGGGGCAGGGAGCCGAAAGCATCCTAGTGCGTTGAACTGATAATCATCTGGTTTGGTGGAAACATGGGAGCCTAACAAAACTTGCCCACTCCGGCGGGAATTGCCACAGTCCAGATACCAGGTGTGAGGGGCGAGTTGATGATTGTTATTTTCCAATACCTGGGCGATCAATTGTCTGGCTCTGGCATTATCAACACACCCAGCAACCAGGGCAAGGGTGCTGTAGCCAGGAGTAACCCAAGCTGGATCGAAGGATTGAGTAATCGCGCCTACTTCCATTTTCCATACGATCGCGTAGCGAAGTGCCAATGTTTTAGCTTTGTTCAGCCCGATCTCTGCATCACAGAAACACTGGCGTAACACATTAACTTCTTCAACGTGGTCTGGATCAACAAAGTAGAGTTTGACTTCTTCCCTTTACTGGAAAGAACTCTACCTAAGCGAACGATGGATGGAGCCAGCCAAGAACCTGTTCCGCCGCATCCCACTAGCCAAAGTTCGATCGCGGTATAGTCAATCGTCAGAATAGGAGAGGCGTTTGCCAGATCAAGATTTAGCTCCATAAGTTCTCCAATACATTTGCAGGTGGCAATTCTGTGCTGTAAGACTGGCATCCAGACATCACAGAAACGTCTGTCATAAAGAAATCTGACTCAATATCAAACACGGTTTTTGCCGGAATATTCCAGCAGTGCTGAAATAGCCCGACGCGCATTTGAATTTCTGGCTTGGTTGTATTCACCCGACCCAATACGCCATAGATTCGGAAGCCTGTTTCGTCTGCATTATCTGTGCTGGAGAAGAATGCAGGCATGGTTGCATGAGAATGGATCTCTACGACAGCGTGATAATGAGAAGCGTGGCTGCCTGATTCTGTGGGCTGACAACTGGTTGTGTTTTGAGTTTGCTCCGGTGTTTGTAATTTCCATTCAGCGTCTTGTTTGTGGAAATGAAATAATATTTCTGCATTGGATTCAGCGCAGGCATTACAACTCGATCTCCACACTTCTAGCAAAAGTTCTTTGGGAATTCGGGGTGAGATGGTGAGATGAGGAGTCAGGTGAGGTAGCCCTTTGATCCGCTGATCGCTCAGGCAGACAGGCATGAGAACTTTGATACCGGGACGAGCGGCGCTGGCAAAAACGCCATTACCAGCCAGAAGGTAGGTGAGAGCGCTGCCTGAATCAGGGAGGGAATCAGCCGCAGTTGCATAACCAATCAGCGGTTTAGTAGTTTCGTTCATCTAAAATTTCCTGCACAAGCGCATCAACACTTTTTTTGTTGCCGATAGGCATCAAGTCAGGAGCTGGATACGTGGAACGTTTGCCTTGCTGATGCAGTTTCAGAAGCTGTTGCCGCACATCACCCGAATGAGATTTTGATTTCCCTGTAGCCAAGTGATTTGTGAAGAGGCTGGAAATGAAAAGATTCCAGGCTAGATCGATGGTTTGAGGACTGGCATCAGGAGGTTCGTTAACACCCCAACAAACCTGTCCTGAGTTGTAGATATTGGGTAGTGGGGTATGAAATGCAAATGCTTTGGGATCGAATATTTTGTTTTTGAGCGTCCAAACCCAATATTTCGTCTCAATTCCCATGAAGACCATTGCAGGCAGCGGAATTTTTAGAGTTCCAACCTCATCACAGTTGAGTAAATGGGTAGCCAGAGGGATAAATTTGATCAGGTAAGTGCCTGTACTTCCAGTGCCATAACGAACGATACCAGGCTGCATCCATCCAGTATCAATGGGTTCGTGACTAAAAGCAGCCCGGAGTGCAGTTGGGGAAACACATTTGTAAATGTCAGCGGCTGGAACATTTTTATCCCGTCTATGGAAGATGTAGTAGCCATCCAAAAACAGCAATTCGGCTTGAATGGCAGAAGATTTTCTGGGAGGGTCGGCGAGAACTGCTTGGATTATTTCACTGGAGAGAATAGGGTTGGATGAAGCTGCTAGGTTCGTTTCAAGGCGCATGTCCATAGCTGTAGTAGAAGTTGTGCGTGAGTTTTCACATCAGTTTCCAACCACTCAATTAACAGGTACGCAGCATCTAAAATTCGGCTGGCTTGTTTCCATTTCCGGTGAAGGAGATTGATAGATGATTTGGACCAGGGTAGAGAGGAGGCGTACAGCCCGTAGTTCATCTCGTCTGGAGACTCATCAAGCCAGAGATTTTCAGTTTCATGATCCAGGAGTTTCAATGCCAGAGGTAGAAACTGTAAGGGTGTAGTGAGTTCACAACAAAGCCGCCTCAACCATTTGTTGTCGATGCGATCGGGATGATGGATATGTTTGTAAGAAACGTGATGAGCTTCAAATTCACTGTTAAACCATTCGCCACCTTCCAGTTCTACATCATCTAACCAATAGCGACCTTCTTTACTGAACGGAAGCAGCAGTTTCCATCCCATCCTCAAATTTTCAATTCCCTCCTCAATTTGCCAGTCCACACCCATTGACGTAATCGGGATAGCCTGAAGGCGTTCTTCGTGAGCACTTTCCACCGCCCAAAATGACATTGGGAACAGGTGAGTATAAACCAGGGTGATGAACTCCAATTCCCTTGGGCTATGGCGATTTTCTAAGGAAACTGTTTTAGAGTTGCCTTCATTATTAATAGGCAGATAAAGAGAAGTCTGGCTAGTTGCCCATTCAGATGGGAAAAAGTGCTGGTAGAGCGCCAGCAGTTGATAAGTGTTGAGTTGGACTTCCAGATAGTCGAGGGCTTTAAGCGGAGTGATTGTTAACTGGCACTGGCGGAGGCTGTAGATTGCTTCCGCTGGAGTGCTGGGGACAAGACTCATGGCTAGAATCCTTCAGAAATGTCGCCGGAGGTTGGCTTACAAGAAGTTAGGGCTTTTAATGAATGATTGACTGCTTGGGTAAATGTTGTACCAGCGGCGATCGCCTCTTCAATTTGCGCTGCCCATTGTTCGGCATTCCTCCAGTCGATTCCGTTTATTAGCTGATGTTGCCGCAGTTGATAACACATTTGCACGGCTAGATTTACCTCTTCAGGTGCAGCTATCAGAGATTCCAAGGGGAAAGTACCCTTTCGACCCGGCTTTTTGATGATACGGATGGGTTCTCCTTCTTTGCGCTCAATCTCTGCGTTTGCTAGTTCGGCACAGAGGGGAGTGAAGGCATCGCGCAGAAGTTGATCATCAAGGGCGATCGCGTCCGGTAACCAGTGTTGTTGCCCTTCGTAGATTACAAGTCGTTTGTTAGTTGTGCTGGTGGTCATGGCAATTAGAACAATGAAATTTGGGTTTGACTATTGCTGCTCGGTTTAGGGGTGGTAGAACTGACTTTGCTCGTTTGGGTTTGAGGCTGGATTGTTCGGTGAGGAGGGGTTTTGGCAGTTTGAGTCTGAGCGATGTTACGGCGAATTTGGCGGTTGGGAAAATCAGCTTTCAGGTCGTCTAGCAGTTGGGCGATTGCAGGTGGGAGCGAACCCAGTTCTTCTTGAGTCAGCATTGCCACAATCGGAAAATCACCATGACTGCTGGCAGCTAACAGCACAGGTCTATCTCCTGGTTGTCCTGTGTTGGGCAACAGAGTAATCACAACTTGAACTTTACACTGCTCGAAAATATAGGGTTCTGATTCTGACTGAGTAGGGGATGTAGAGTTTGAGGATTCCTCATGGACAGAAGCTGCTTCTAAATCCTCTTCATCAGTTTGTTCTTCTTCGTCAGTTGCCGAATTCAAGAGTTTCAAAAAGTCGAGTTGCCCTGCTTCGTACCGCTCTCGATCGAACAACAACCCAAGAGCATGAAAGCGTTCTTCAGCCGTCTTTTTGCCATTGGTACTTTTGGCGATCGCGTCCAATTTAGTTGCTGTCGCTGTTAAGTTTGCGGCGGCGATCGCTTCTTCTGGTGTGAGCCATTTCATAACAGAGCCAAGTTGACGGTCTAGCTGAAATGGCGGTAGCCAGGTCAAGCTAAAGATTAGCCAGTAGCACGGATACGGTTTTGCTACTGGTCAGCAACAAAGTTTACTGTTCTGCCAACAGTGAGTTTTTGAAATCTTGAATCGCTGTGGCGGTCAGCGAATAAATGACGCGCCGCCTCCGTTCAATATGAGTGCCATCAACTGGAATGCCTTTCTTCCAGGCAGTAATAATTGCCTTCTTGTCGGCAGAGTATATGACTTTCTTTTTGCGGAACTCATCGGGCAATTCCTCGGCATCCACTAGCAGCTCACAACTGGGAGGGTTTTCACGAATCGTGATGCGGAGTGAATGACCGACGACTTCATCGGGTAGCCCTCCGGCAAGGTTTTGCTCCAGAATGCTCTGGTCAAGTGCCTGTCGCCATCGTTCCAAGCGATCGAGTGCCGCTTGATGTACGGCTTTCAGGTGTTCTAGCCGCTGTTTGATCCCTGCAATCTCAGCATCGAGTTGAAATGCGAGTTCAGCGTGAAGGTCGATCGCATCTTCTTGCGCTTCCTGAGTTTCCCATATTTCTGCAAGAAGTTCAGCTTCTTCCTCGGCTGTTTGAGAGTGAGTCAGCAGATCCCAAAGTTCCGCCGCTGCTTGTGAAAGTCCTACTAAAGATTGTTGAGCTAGAGGGAAGGTCATGATTACCAACTCCCGCAAGATTCGTAGTAGTCTCGTTCTGCTTCGATATCTGCCAAAATCATCAGAGTGCCTGGATTAATGTCTTCTTCTGAGGATTGATCGGATTCAAGAGATAGATCAAGATGAGTGATTGTCAGTGGTGTTGAGTCGTTGGTAGAACTGGTTATTAGAATTTGCATAAAGGGTAGCCTTGATCACACTGCATGAACCAGCGCGATAGCGCACTACCTCTGTGCCATAAACCGTCGAATGTTTCTGGCACATATAATGCACCGAGCTTCCCGTTTTCAAACCCTAATTTCCAGGCAGGTGTGCGAATTAGTTTACCGTTACGGGTATGAATAATCAATCCATAGCGAGCACCATCCCAGGCAAGGCTACTATCTGCACTGTAAGCCAAGCTCCGAAGATGATTGAGGGCAACTGTCCAATTGCACCCATAGATATGAAACCGTTGAGGATATTGCTGACAGAGGGTTTTCAATTGACGCAGCATTTTGTAGGCGATCGCCCGTTCCTCTGGGTTTTTGGATTTGCCCTGACGCATGAGCATTACCAATCCACCAATGCCTACAATCCGACTATGTTGCAGGTAGTGATTCAGAAATTTCTTGGGTGTGTCCCATCCCCATATCGGAATCATTCTCACCGGAGAAGACTCAAAGTTTTGCTTAAGCCATCGACGAGCCGTCAGCCAATTCTGATACGTCGTCTCCGGATCGCCAATCACATCTGGAGCACTGATCCAGGCATAGTTTCCTGACACTGCAATTTCCATGTATCGGATCACATCGAGCGTACCGCCGTACCTAAAGTGATAGTAAGCATTAGAATCTAAAGCTACCTTTAGAAAACCCTGACTCAGATGAATTTTTGTTGGATTCACCAAAACTTGATTCACGCCAGCCCGTTTCAACATGAGGGCATCATTAATCTCAGAAAGTCCACTGAAGTAGAAAAACATGAGCTACTCACTGTCTTGTTGTAGAGTCGTCAGAGCGCTTTGAATGAGTGGCAACGTGTCTTCATCAGCAACAGGCACGAGTCGATAAATCCGAGTAGTTTTGGGTGGTGTAACCAAAGTCCTCAATCAAGGAGGCTACCAGTTCCGCTGCACTCTGAAGCGTGCCGTAGGTATGGGGTTCTTCTGTTGGCAAAATGGGATAGAAAGTCTCTTGCTCTGACCACGGCAAAGGTTCATCGACCTTTACCACCACGAAAGTTGGAAGATTTGAGTTTAGCGATTCAGACATAGACCTCTCCAGGTTGGTGAACAGGTGAGGGCATACAGCCATTGATTGAAGTTGTCAGCCCACCTAAGTTGTCTGGAGCGGAAGCTCTACCGCGATCGCGATGTCCTGTTGTACTTAGGTTAGGGGACAAAGAGGTCCAATTGGACAGGTTTATTAGGTCCTGTCAGTTCTCGCCAGTGTTGGTCAAAAGCTTTTAGGTTACGGCATTTGTTTTTTGCCAGCTTAGGAGCAACGACATAAAACTCCTCGAAAGCTGGATAAACGCCTTCTTGCCGTTGGTAGCAGTAGCATCGTTTGCCGTACAGGTCTTCTACTGGGGCGTGATGGCGCTGGCAAATCGTTTCTAACTTGGACTCCATCTGAGCTTTGTTGCCTTCATTGATGAGAACCACGTTGCGATCGGAATTGACGTAGGGCTTGCCATTCTTTCCAATCAATTGTTTGTAAGTGCGTTGCACGTGATAGATTGCCCACTGTAATTGCTGTAATAGCTGCTCTAATTCATTAAAGGCAGTCTGATTACCACTTATTCTCATCAGATCATAAGCAGTGCCTGATGAGAATAAGTGCATTCGCGGATTAAACGCCAGAGCGTTCATCTCCATCAACAGTGTGAATCCTGCGGCTTTGGGATCACGATTGTAGCGGGCAATCGCCGCTTGTTTTTGTTGAAACGGGCAGTAGCTACAGGCAGATTTTCTCCAAAGGAACCCCGACGTGCGATAGAGATATTCAACGCAATCATTACGTGTCCATCCCCATTCAATCAGTGGGTAGAGAAATTGGTGTCCTTGGCAGGTATAGCCGTCAGCTTTACCAGCTCGTTTGGTTTCGTCGGCGTTGTAACCTAAATAGGGACCAAAGGCTTCTGTGATATGGTCTGAGATCCA
>NZ_JBAHYJ020000001.1:0-28289 GCF_036697665.2 Scytonema sp. PRP1
AAAAATCAATAAGACATCAGTCACCCTACACCCGGTTAACTCCTCTTTAGGGTTACCAGATTTTTTAGCACTGTTGCACGTGAAATCACGATTGGGGCTGCGATGTATCCAAATAATAGATTTCCTACTAATCTTCAATCCCTCCAAGGGCTGCGAGTACTCGTTGTAGACGATAATGTCGATTTCTGCGATTTGATCATCCTGCTGCTGCAACCCTATGGTGTAGAGGTGCAAACGGCATCTTTAGCCCAGCAAGCTTTGAAAATATTTGTGCAATGGCAACCTGATGTCCTGGTGAGTGACATTGCCTTGCCAAACGAGGATGGCTATGCCCTGATTCAACAAGTCAGAACCAAAGCGGGAGAGCGAGGGGAAGTGGTGCTAGCCATTGCTGTAACAGGCTATGCCAATGAAAAGATGCTTCAACGTGCTCTGTGTGCCGGGTTTGACCTGTGGTTCACCAAACCCCTGAATTTTGATGAGTTCCTTGCTGTGCTTGCCTGTTTAGTGGTTTGCCAAGAGTCCTCATACGTCATCGCTCAACGCATTTTGGGTAATGTCCCTAGACATAGTGATCTAAGTCTCGAAAAGCAGTTATATCTAACATTGCCAAATTAGCATCACCATTTTTGAAACACTACTAACAAATCAATGTCCTAAACGTTCTGGAGATTTTGAAAAATGTCATTTACTATCGAGTCTGCACGCTCCATTTTTCCTGACACTCAAGTTGCTAATGCGGTTCCAGCGACCGTTGAATCATTTAATCAACTCAGTGCTGAGGATCAGCTGGCTTTACTTTGGTTTGCCTATACCGAGATGGGAGTTACAATCACTCCCGCTGCTATGCAGGTAGTCAACATGGTCTTTGCAGAAAAAACCTTGACTCAAATCAAGCAGATGCCTGATTTGGAGCAAACGCAAGTTATGTGCGATCTCGTTAACCATACTGACACGGACATCTGCCGTACCTATTCGTCTTTCGGCACGAATGTCAAGTTGGGCTTCTGGTATCAGTTAAGCGAGTGGATGAAAGAGGAAATCGTTGCTCCGATTCCAGAAGGCTATAAACTGTCTGCAAAGGCATCAAGTGTACTCCAAGCTATCCGTCAACTTGAAGGGGGTCAGCAACTCGCCGTATTACAGGATATTGTGATCAACATGGGGTATGCCCCAACTGTTGGCACTCAAAAAGTCAAAGAACCTGTGGTTCCACCTAAAGATCTCGCACCCCGAACTAAAGTCAGCATTGAGGGCATCGACAACTTTACTGTCCTGAGCTATATGGAGAATATGAATGCCTTTGACTTTGAAGCAGCTGTGGCTTTATTTGCTGAAGACGGTGCCCTGCAACCCCCTTTCCAAGAACCAATTGTGGGTCATGAATCCATCGTTAGGTATATGCGTGAAGAATGCTACGGGCTCAAGCTGATACCTGAGCGGGGGGTATCTGAGCCTGCGGAAGGAGGGTTTACCCAGATTAAAGTGACGGGTAAAGTGCAAACTCCCTGGTTTAGTGACAGTGTCGGCATAAACCTAGCATGGCGGTTCTTGCTCGATTCTCAAGGCAAGATTTTCTTTGTGGGAATTGACTTGCTGGCGTCTCCCCAGGAACTGCTGAACTTGGGCTTGGTACGCTAGAAGAGCTTCCTGAAGTTGACCAAGAAGACGCAAAGACGCGGAGAGAGGGAGACTTCATGAGCGCGACATCTCTCAAGATCACATCTGTTGGTTACAAGCCCCCGGATTTATCCGTGGAGAAAAAAGAAATTCTTGCTTGCTTGAATCCCCCCGAAGTTTCCTCAACGGGGGGAACCCCCGCACGGAACTTCTCTCCGGATTTATCCGTGGGGTTTCCCGCGTCTCCGTGTCCCTTTGTCTCCGTGTCCTCTTCAATCACAAATCTCAAACATTGCTAGCGCGATCGCTCTAGTACACTTCGTCAGAGGGCAGATGGTAGAAGGTAAGAATTCTTGTACAGTAAGCTTTTTGTCTATTTTGTAGACGCGTACCGGTGAGACGCTGCGCGAATGACGGCTTTCCCGACAGAGGTGAGTGCGTAAGCGCTCTTCGTGCCGCAGGCATACAAAGCAGCGTGTCCCTAAGGACTCAGGAGATACCCGTAAGCGCAAAGCGCAGGCACTTTCGGCGCCTTGCGCTTACCGGGTGAAGGCACGCGCAGCGTCTCCGACAGGAGAAGTTATGGTCTTTTATGGTAGCTTTATTTCCGCCCTCGACGTACTAGTCAATTTGTAATGTTAGAGCAAGAGATTGTGAGTTATAATAAACACATAAACAGCGAGAACGCTACACGTTGCGAGGCAACCAATATGGATGCCAATGAAGTTTTAAGGCGATATGCAGCCGGCGAAAGAAATTTTAGACAGGCAGACTGGAGAGGGATAAGCCTAGCTAAAGCAAATTTGAGTGGGGTAGATTTGAGTGGGGCGCACTTGAACAACGCAGACTTGAGCAACTCAGATTTAAGCAGTGCTAATTTAAACTGGGCTGGACTCAAAGGAGCCAATTTCAGCGGCGCTAATTTGAAGGGGGCAAAAATGCCTAATGGGAGAATGCACAATGATCGCTTAGAGTCTGCCAATTATTTCTTTAGCTAACACCTAACAAGAAATCTGCCGTTGGTGAGAGCGGTGCTGTTGAATCAACAGCACCGCGCTAACAAGAGTTAGCAGAATTTATAGAAAGCGGTTTAGCTATTTCGGGCAGAAGCCGCACGTCTCACCCGATAGGGGAGCGTGGGATGAATGCCCGGATAAAAACGAGGTACACCCTTGATTAATAACTGGCACAGCCAGTTGAGATGAGAGGGTGTCCGAGTTTTTATCAATCCATCGCCCAACGCTCAATGAGTTCACTAACACTTATTCGTTGGTCTTTTGCACACTGCTGCAATCTTTGCCATGCAGTAGGAGTTAACAAGATATGATGTCTTGTTTTCACCTCATCATGAAACAAAGGTACATTTTTTACTGCTTTTTTACCTTTCCTAATTGACATAACAAAGCTAGTGGGACTAAGCTAAATATAAGCAGATAAGGAAAGAAATACAAGGAGGTGAGTTCCTTTGTTGCTTAATTATCAGTATCGTGCTTATCCAAATACCAATCAAAAATTAGAACTGAATAGTTGGTTGAGAATTTGTCAATACTGGTACAACAAGCAACTAGGAGATAGATTCGATTGGTGGGAAAATAATCGCAATCTTATTAATTCTTGTTCGATAATCAGTTGTCCATTGCCACAATTACGGGACAATCCAGATTTCTACTCTCAAAAGAAACAACTTCCTACTATTAAGGAAGACTTATTTATAGTTGGACATTCTGGTGAATTGCTTGACTTTACTCGTGTTCCATCTCAAACATTACAAGATGTTTCCAAGCGAGTTGATTTGGCTTTTTCTCGTTTCATTAAAGGAGACAGCAATGGCAATCGCAGCGGGAAGCCACGTTTTAAGAACGCAGCGCGCTACCGCACTATGCGTATAGAAGGGCAAGCTATAACTGTTGAGCGTATCGAAAAGAATTGGTTGTTCTTGTCTTTCTCAAAGCTTGATGGTTGGGTGAAAGTACGTTTACACCGTCCTCTTCCTAACGGTTTTACGCTCAAGAACGCATTGTTAACCAGCAAGGCAGATGGCTGGTACGTTACTATCTGTCTAGAAGACCCTAGCATACCTATTTTTACACCAGACGAGGTAATACCAACTTGGGATAATACACTTGGCTTGGACGCGGTGTTGAATGAAGATGACTATTTGGCAACTTCGGAGAATACCAAGTTACCAGCACTCAAGTCCTTCAGGAAGTCTGAAGAACGACTAACTAAAGTATCCAAACGTAAATCAGCCAAGAAAAAAGGTAGTAAACCGCGTCGCAAATTAGCTAAACGTGAAGCGCGAGAGCATCAACGCATCGCTAGAGCTAGAATTGACCATGCATTTAAGACCGCTCACGCACTAGTACGCACCAACAAGAAAGTTTTCGTACACGAAGATTTGAATCTTAAAGCTCTGTCTAAACGGAACAAAGCTAAGCAAGACGAAAATGGAAAGTATCTTCCAAACGGTCAATCAGCTAAGTCTGGGTTAAACAAATCCTGGAATGATGCTGCGTTTGGACAGTTTTTCACAATCCTAGAATACATAGCCGGGAAAGCTGGGGCTAGGACAATAGCAGTAAAACCTGCATACACATCTCAATTGCTCGCATACCGTGACGAGTTCATTTTCACAGATTGTAGTATACGCGAGTACTGGGATGATACAGAATCGCTTTGGGTTGACCGCGATGTTAACGCATCGATTAACGTAAAGCGCGTTGGGCTGGGACTGTTCCCAACGATAAAACGCCGTAAAGGGAATCTAGTGGTAAGTTCCTCTACTACCAATAGTACCTTGAAGGAAGTTCTGGAAACGCTATTGACGTGCCAGAAGCCTACACCGACTCGAAGAGCGGTGTAGGTAGTTCACTGATTGAATAATTCGCTCTTGCTGAACAACTACGCCATCAAATCCAAAAAGTACGTGATGGATGAGCTTCGGTTTAGCTTTAATCAATATCCAGACAAACGAGCAACAGACGTTTCGCTCCTAGCTCAGGCTCACGCCTGACCAGGCGTGATTGGTCTGTTGACTGGCTTGTAGGAAATTGAACTTCACCATATACCCTAAACACTTTGATCACATTAAAGTAACCTCGATTGGAGAATCATTATATGAGTCGGACATTAATACAAAGGAGATAAAAAAATGCAAGCTTTATTAAAGGAATCGAGCCAATTACTGACTCATACTATAACTGATAACAACCAAGGAAATACAACTACATATACCTGGCTACCTATGTGGAGTCAGCATCGTTGCCCTTGCTGCTCATACGGTTTACTCCGTCATATGAGTGTAGGTGGTATTTACTGGCGTTGTAGCCATTGTTATCAAGAAATGCCAGTTTGGGACTTGGGACATATCTAAGTGCAGAACTAGCTACGCTACTTTTGTCCCTCGTTGTAGCCCATCCGTGACAGGTTAAGGAAATTGCAAATTTGTCGTCAATATGGTGCACATCACTCCAGCGTCAGGCGATTGCCAAGGGCACGCAAGAGAGCGCAATCGCAAGAAGGCGGGCGCAGAGCGCCATCGCACTCAAGGTTAAACAAAGTGGTATCCTCAAGAATGATTCTTGGCGATGTCAGAAAATAGCAGTTTAAAAAACCAGACCGGAAAAAAGGAATTCAGATTTGACACTTTTGTTACTTTTTATATTGTAGTTAAACAAATAACCCCAGAAATGAAACAGCACCCACTCATGCTGTAGGAAAATCAATAAAACATCAGTCACCCTACACCCGGTTAACTCCTCTCTAGGGTTACTAGATTTTTTAGCACTGTTGCAAGTGAAATCACGATTGGGGCTGCGATGTATCCTGGCGATCGATTTGCTGGCATCTCCCCAGGAACTGCTGAACTTGGGCTTTGTTCGGTAGAAGACTATAAAAAAAGGATCTGAGCCTATGCTTCCCACACTTGAGCCTCAAGACTTTGATTTGACAATTGAACAAGAGTTTAAGCTGGTACTTTATAGCCAGCAAGTCAAGGAAATTCCCCCAGAAAAGTTACGGGCAAGCCTGTTAGAAATCGTCCGCCAATTGATGATTACAAAGAATATACTCGAAGCGTTGGTAAGAAAGGGGGGTGAATGAGCAATTCTGCCTTTACTGCAACCTTACCGCCCATTAGTCAAACACTTTTGCTAAATAAAACATCTCACATTATGAACATTGGTGATAGTCATGCCGATTAAAGAACAACGTACTCCCCCTCGTTCGCGCTTGATCGGTAACATTTTTCTGGCGTTGGCAGCTTTGTTCCTGATTGCAAATTTTATATTGCCTTTTGTCTTAGGTCCCCAGATTCCCGGTGTCCCCTATAGCTTGTTCATCCATCAGGTACAGTCAGGAGAAGTCGAGCGGGTGCAAGTCGGTCAAAACGAGATTCGGTTCCAATTGAAAACTGAAAATGACCAGGCTGGACCTGTGTTCTCTACGACACCCATCTTTGATTTGGAATTGCCCAAGTTGTTAGAACAGAAGGGTGTTGAGTTTGCCGCTGCCCCTCCGCCGAAGAATGGCTGTTTACTAGTCTTCTAGGCTGGGTGATTCCACCCCTGATCTTTGTAGCAATCTGGCAATTTTTTGTTAGTCGAGGTGGTGGCGGACCCCAAGGTGTTCTCTCGATTGGTAAGAGCAAAGCCAAAGTTTATGTGGAGGGGGAATCTGCAGAACGACCTTTGCCGATGTGGCTGGGGTAGAGGAAGCCAAGACTGAGTTGGTTGAGATTGTGGATTTCCTCAAGACTCCAGACCGCTATACCCAGATTGGGGCACGGATTCCCAAGGGGGTGCTGCTGGTGGGTCCGCCGGGAACTGGTAAAACGCTTCTGGCTAAAGCGGTGGCAGGGGAAGCAGGCGTGCCGTTCTTCAGTATCTCTGGCTCTGAGTTTGTGGAACTCTTTGTCGGGGTTGGTTCCTCCCGGGTGCGTGATCTGTTTGAGCAGGCGAAGAAGCAAGCTCCCTGCATCGTGTTTATTGATGAACTGGATGCGATCGGCAAATCTCGCAGCAGTGGCGGGTTCTATGGCGGCAATGATGAGCGGGAACAAACCCTCAACCAGTTGCTAACAGAAATGGATGGGTTTGCAGCTGGAGATGCCACCGTGATCGTGCTGGCAGCAACCAACCGCCCTGAAGTCTTGGACCCTGCCCTCTTACGTCCTGGTCGATTTGACCGTCAAGTTTTGGTTGATCGTCCTGATCTGTCAGATCGTGAGGCAATTCTCAAAATCCATGCTCAGAAGGTGAAGCTGGGTGAGGATGTGAATCTCAAGGCGATCGCCACTCGCACCCCCGGTTTTGCCGGAGCAGACCTGGCAAACCTGGTGAATGAAGCGGCTCTATTAGCAGCCCGTAATCAACGCTCCTACGTCGCTCAGGAAGACTTTGCCGAGGCGATCGAGCGAGTGGTAGCAGGTCTGGAAAAGAAAAGCCGTGTTCTCAACGACAAGGAAAAGAAAATTGTGGCTTACCACGAAGTCGGTCATGCTCTGGTCGGTTCCTTGACTTCGGGAAATGGTCGAGTCGAGAAAATCTCCATCGTACCCCGTGGTATGGCAGCGCTGGGTTACACGCTGCAACTGCCAACGGAAGATCGGTTCCTCATGGACGAAGCGGAACTCCGGGGCAGATTGCCACTCTGCTCGGCGGACGCTCAGCAGAAGAGATTGTGTTTGGCAGCATCACTACGGGTGCAGCTAATGATTTGCAGCGGGCGACCGATCTGGCAGAGCGGATGGTGACGACCTATGGAATGAGCAAAATCTTAGGTCCCTTGGCATACCAGCAGGGACAGCAACCCATGTTCCTGGGTGATGGTGCGCCTAATCCCCGTCGGATGCTCAGTGAAGAAACAGCACAGGCGATTGATCGCGAGGTGAAGGAAATTGTGGAAACGGCTCATCAGCAAGCTTTGGATACGCTCAAGCTTAACCGAGACTTACTCGAGGCGATCGCCACTCAACTCTTAGAGACAGAAGTGATCGAGGGTGAGAAACTGCACAGTCTGCTGAGCCAGGTTCAAACTGCGACCCAGTGATTAGATTTTCGCAGACGTCGATTTTTGTTTTGCTTAGAAGATGTCTGAAAAGTCGCGCTGACCTTGTGTAGCTTGCTTCGCACCTTATGTGAAGCAACTCTCTACCAAAAACGACAGTCAAATAGTCATTTTTATTTATCAAAAAACTAGCTATTTGGCAACAATATTGTTATAGTTATTTACATGACAAGTAACTTAAATTTCAAATCTCCCGAGCTATTTGGTTCTGTTGTTTTCAGACCTGACTTTAATAGCTTTAAGACTATCAATGCGTCCCAAGCTTGGTCTTTGTTCCTTACAGGTGGTCGAGAAGACAAGGAACTAGGTTCTAGCCCTCAAATAGGTCTTTTCTTTACCAGTATCTTGTTAGCGGTTGCTACGTCAGGATTTAGTGGAACGTTGATTCTCCAGACTTTCTTCCCTGGTTGAGTGCCTGAGAGGTAATTAATACCATGTTTTCTCCCGAACCCCTAACTTGGTGGTTCGGGTTTTTGCTATTGTTCATGATGGCGAACAAGTTACAAAACATTCAAATCCAAAATATTTAACGGATTCGCGGAAGTCCCCACCCTCTATGAAGTAGGGTGGGGATGGACATCAGAAAAGAAGGTATTCGGATATTATCTATGGACTTGGGAACCCCGTTCTTGCTGATGGAGGCTGTGTAAGAGCACCTACCCGTAAGGGCGGGCAAGGGGCAACGGTCGATGAAGTCAGAAGCCCACACCGACAGACGTTAGGGTCGGTGCTGGGTAGTTCACTGGAAGATCCTTGCACTACATTTTATGAGCATAGTTAGCTAATATCGTTGTTTTTCGCATTTTTTGAGTAAAATGCTGAGATATTAGGAAAATAAGTCTTTTGTAAATAAGTGTTAAATATATTGCTCTAAATTGCTTCATTTCTTGCACTCATAGGGTGAACTAAATCAACTCATCTTTTTATTTCACCAACTTTTAATATTCCGTTTACAATTATTTAAAATATAATGGTTTTTTTTACGTAATATTACTGATATAACCTTCTATTACGCTTGTCTACTATAAGTAAAATAGCCGGAGTATTGCTGTTTAACGGTAAAAACCGAAGGCTAGAAGTTGGGAACAACTGGGTGCAGCTTACCTGTTGGGTAACTTTTTATTAAAGGATATTACGTAATGCAGCCAGGATTTCCAAGCTTTGCGAATATTGCCGAAAGGTTAGCAGTGTTAAGCCAGCAACGAGCAACTGGAGAGCTGATTTTGTCGTCGGGCGATAACCAGTGGCATCTATATTTATTCTTGGGACGTTTGCTATATGCTACGGGAGGAGTTCACCGCGTTCGGCGTTGGCACAGAGCAGTGACGCAAGATTGCCCTAGCGTGAAATTTGATGCTCCTCATAGGCAAGAGGATGAACTATGGGAATATCGCCTGCTTCAGGAGGGTATGAATCAAAATCAGTTGACCTTAACGCAGGCAAAAAGCATTATTAGCAAAATCGTTCATGAGGTTTTATTTACCCTAGTAGGTCATTCAAAGTTAAGAAGCCTTTGGTTGCCCAAAAAAGTACATCCAATTGCCTTAATAGAGGTAAAGCAATCGTTACAAGCAGCCGTTGATCTGTGCAAGCAATGGCAAAATATCGGTTTAGGAACGCTTTGCCCTGACATGGCACCGATTTTTAAGTTGCCCATGAATGAGCAAAATTTAACGACTTCTAAAACTTTCTTCAGCCTCAGCCAACTCGTCAATGGTGAAAACACCATTTGGGATATTGCCTTACAGATGAGACAAAATTTGACAACCGTGGCAAGTGTCATACAGAATCTGGCTGACCAAGGTATTCTAGAACTCTTAACCATCCCAGACTTACCGACTCCAGTTGCAGTAGCGGTATCCTCGCCCTCATCCGCAAAACAAACCCCAGCTAATGGTGCTATAGATAACAGAATACTGGCTCCGTCAGGTCAACGCTTGTCAAAGCCTTTAATAGAAACTCATCCCCAGCTGACTCCACAGTTGACAAGATCCACTAAGGTTGAGGAATACGATTTCGTTCATCCGGTTCAAGCCACTCACTCTCAGTCAACCTTTAACTCTCCACCCGTAAACTTGGTTCAACCTGAAGAAACTGGTTCCTTGATAGCCCACATTGATGACAGCCATAGCGATACCCTGAAGATGGGTAACATTCTTGCTCAAGCGGGTTATCGCTTTGTTAATGTTCAAGACCCAGTCACAGCACTGCCGATATTGCTAGAGTACAAACCAAGCCTCATCTTTTTAGACTTGGTTATGCCGATCGCCAACGGATATGAAATTTGTACTCAAATTCGTCGCGTCTCGGCTTTCAAGAACACGCCTGTGATTATTCTTACGGGCAATGACGGTATAGTAGATAGGGTGCGTGCAAAAATGGTTGGCTCTTCTGGGTTTTTAGCAAAGCCCATTACCGCACAGAAGGTACTCAAAATCCTACAAAAGCATCTACCAACTCCCAAGCCTGTCCAATTGGAAACTCTACAAACAGTTCAAGCTTAGTTTGTAAATGTTCTGATTGACATCCTTTGAGAGTTAACAAGCAGTCATGCATTATTCACTGAAAAAACAAATCTAAGACAAGCAAAACAAAGAATAGCATTCTTATTAACTAAGTCTCTTCTTTGATTGCTAATAGCTAGTATCATGAAAAATTAGCTAAAATCATTTTCCTTTATTTAATGAAAGTTCACGGATTTTCATTAATCTTGTAGAAGATTACTAAAAAATGAATAGTGTTGTATTACGGAAATATTTTTTATGACTACAGTCCTTTTAGTTGAAGATAGCTTAACAGAAATGCAAGTGTTAACGCTTTACCTCAAACAAGCAGGGATAACAGTGTTCACCGCTAAAAGCGTTGAGGAGGCACAGTTAAAACTGCAATTGCAGACACCAGATTTGGTGATGCTCGATGTCATTTTGCCAGGGCAAAGTGGGTTTGAATTGTGCCGTGAACTCAAGACTAATGCCAATACCAAGGGTATTCCAGTGGTAATATGTTCAACCAAAGGAACCGAAGCTGATAAACTCTGGGGTACGATGTTGGGAGCTGATGCTTATATACCTAAGCCGGTAAACCAGCAACACCTAGTTCAAACAATCCAGCAATTGACTTCAGGTTTCCAGCAGTGGAGTGGGCGCATAATTTAGTGTTTCGTAATTCTTTATCTTGTTAATCACATAGAAATTATTAATTAGGAATTATCGCTCTTGAATTTATGCAGACATTTGAATCTGTACTAGCAGTGGCTAGTCTTGACGCATTAGGACTAGACCCACTCCCCCCAGAAACCAACCTTTCTAAATTGCTTCGCTTTCCCCTTGGAGTTCAAGAGAGTGCGCTATTACCTCTAGAGCAAATTGCAGAAATTATCCAGGTCAATTTAGCAGAAATTCTACCTGTTCCTGAAATGCCGAGTTGCGTTTTGGGAATTTGCAATTGGCGCACAGAAATGCTGTGGCTTTTAGACTTAAACCATCTTGTTGGTTATCCTCCATTGACTGCTGCGGGAACCCCTGTAGCGATCGTCGTTACAGTCAACGAATATGCTGTAGGTCTAGTAGTGCCGCAAGTTGATGACATTGAGTTACACGACTTGCAACAACTGCAGCGATCGGCACCGGGCTTATTTCCTCCCAAACTCCTACCTTTTGTTCTAGGCGCTTTGCCGAATGGCAGTACTGTTTTGGATGTCACAGGTATTACTCAGTATCACTTATGGCAGATACACCAAACAGGAGTTTCTTGAAGTCTTATATCTTTTAAAAAGATTTTAAGAAGATTTTAAGAAGAACTCAGCTTGGGCAGAACGCAGAACACACGAGTTGGGTTCCCAGGGATGAAATTTGGGGAATTTAAGCTGCATAAAGAATTTTTCATGCCCCCGATATGGGCTTGCAAACTTACTGAGAAGCAAAACTTCACCCAAATACTCAAATACGAAATTGTTTATTCTGCCTCCTGAGTTCTAAGTACTTTTCCGGTTATTTCAATAACCGTAGAAACCAAGTTGATCAACATAAGGATATAAACCCCAAGGATTTAGGTATGGTCTTACAGGATTTTGAGCAAAGCGAGCAAACATTCAATTCCGCATCGCAGAATGGCAATGGCAAAATAGTTGGGTTAAATCCACACCAAGCCTTGGAATTAGTGAGTGCCATCAAAGCAGACCTTGAACAGGTGGGACCGATCAAACCAGAAGCTCACCAGAAAGTTCTCCATTTGGAAAAGTGGGTTCAAGAATTACAAACACAGTTTAAGGCGAATCTGGCTGTCGCTTGCGAACAAAACTTCAAGCACGAGCGGCAAAAGTTATTCACCATCGTCAGTCGGATGCGCCAAGCAGCAAATATTGACGCTGTGTTGAGAAGCACAGTAACTGAGGTTCGTAAGGTTTTACAAGTGGATCGGGCGCTGATCTTCCGTTTCCAATCAGAAAACCAGGGCACGGTGCTGGCAGAGTCGATGATGGCTGGTTATACTCCCAGTCTGGGGGAGTCCTTGAGTGCGATCGCCCTTTGGGCGGCTCCCTCTGGGAGCATCGCCCTTTGGGCTGATTCCTCTGTTAGCATCGCCAATGGCTATGAAAATCAACTAAACTACCAGCAACAGCAAGTATTAGCCTTAGATGATATCCACGAAACAGCTCTGAGTCCCTACCAACTGCAACTGCTCACACAGTTTCAGGTCAAAGCTAGCTTGAGTCTGCCAATTCTGATAGAGAGGACGGACACTTCTCTCAACCGAGGTTCGCACTCCTGTGTGTCCTCGCAAGTGTGGGGCTTGCTCGTGGTTCATCAATGCTCTGGTTCCCGCCAATGGCAAGAAGCTGAAATTAGCCTGCTTTCCCAGATTGTCACCGAACTCACTGTACTCTTACAGCCAGCAGAATTTCGCGCCCAACAGCAAAAACAGGCGCTGACCGAAAAAGTCATAGCCAAAGCGATAGAGAAAATTCGCCAGTCCTTGAACCTGGAGACAATCTTCAAGACAACGGCTAAAGAAGTCCGACAACTCCTCAACGCTGACCGGGTAGGGGTGTTTCGCTTTGATCCAGAATCCGGCTTTGATGATGGCGAATTTGTATCTGAAGATGTGACCTCAGGCTATAGTTCAGCGCTGGCTGCAAAAGTTCACGACCACTGCTTTGGCGAACAATATGCCGCGCACTACGCCAAAGGACAAATTCAGGCGGTTGCTGATATCTACAATGCAAACTTGAGCGATTGCCATATCGAGGTTCTGTCGCAGTTTCAAGTCCGGGCAAACTTGATTGTGCCGCTTCTTAAAGGAAGTGAACTGTGGGGATTGTTATGCATTCATCAATGCAGTAGCTCACGTCAATGGCAGCAGGATGAAATTGACTTTGCCAAGCAAATTGCAGCGCAGTTTAGCGTGGCGCTACAGCAAGCGGAGTACCTAGAGCAGCTACGGGAGCAATCCTTTGAGATCAGCAAAGTTGCAGAACGGGAGCGAGCGTTGGCGATGGTCTTCGACAAAATTCGGGCTTCCTTAGACATCAACACTATTTTCAAGACGACAATTCATGAAGTCCGAAATCTGTTAAAAGCAGAACGTGTGGTTATCTACCGCTTCGAGCCAGACTGGAGTGGGGAATTTGTTGCCGAATCAGTATCCAGTGGATGGACATCTTTGATGCGGGAGCAATTAGACAATCCGCTCCTGCAAGACAATGTCAGCGAGTGCAGTGTGAAAATTCTGGGTGGGACAAAAACTAGTGTTGCAGATACCTATTTGCAACAAACACAAGGAGGACAGTTTTCCACTGAAGCAAAGGTTAGGGTTGTCAGCGATATTTACCAAGCAGGGTTTTCGCCTTGTTACATTAACATTTTGGAGCGGTATCAAGCTAGAGCCTATGTCATTGCTCCGATTATTAAAGGAGAAAAGCTTTGGGGTCTGTTAGCAGCATATCAAAACTCCAGCCCGCGTCACTGGGAAGAGGGTGAAATCAGGGTTCTGACTCAAATTAGCAATCAACTGGGGATAGCCATACAACAAGCCGAGTACCTGAAACAATTACAGGAGCAATCCATTCAGGTAGCTAAAGCTGCAGACCGAGAACGAGCAGCAGCCAAAGTTATCAACAAGATTCGCCAGACTTCAGACATTGACACCATTTTCAAGACAACGACCCAAGAAGTCAGGAAACTTCTGGACGTAGAGCGAGTAACGATTTATAAATTTCGTCCGGATTATTTCGGCGACTTTATCGTAGAGTCGGAGTTTGGGGGATTGCCTAAATTAGTCGGCAGTGGTTGGGAAGACCCCTATTTGAACGAACACCAGGGCGGCAGATTCCGCAACAATGAACTTTATGTCGTGCATGATATCTACAACGCTAATCTGACTGATTGTCATGTAGAAGCCTTAGAGGAGTTTGGAGTCAAATCCTGCGTAGTGGTTTCTATATTCCAAGGGCAGAAGCTGTGGGGTTTGTTGTCGGCGTTTCAACACAGCGGACCACGGCACTGGGAAGACGGTGAAGTCAAGGTATTAGCTCAAATTGGCTCTCAACTAGGAGTCGCTTTGCAGCAGGCGGAGTATATTGAGGAACTCCGTGTGCAGTCACAACGATTAGCCAAGTCCGTCGAACAGGGAACAATTTATAGCAAATTGGTGTATAGAGTCGGGTTAGCTCTGATTCAGGAAAATTTTTCACTTGATAATGTGCTAAAAATGGCTGTAACGGAATTACGCAGACAGTTGAAAACTGACCGGGTAGGTATCTACCGCTTTGATCCTGACTGGAGTGGTGAATTTTTGGTCGAGGATTTTGGTAGCGATTGGGTCAAAGTTGCAGGAACTGAGCTAGGTCGAGCCGAAGATACCTATCTTCAGGAAACCAGGGGCGGTCGGTATCGCCGCAAAGAAACTCTCAGCGTAGACGATCTCCGAGCTTCTGGGCACCAGGAATGCCACATCGAAATGCTAGAACAATGGGGAACGAAGGCTTACATGATTGCGCCTATCTTTAAGGGCGAGCAACTTTGGGGTCTATTAGGAGCTTATCAAAATGATGCACCGCGTCACTGGGAGCAGATAGATGTCAACTTACTAGCTCAGGTAGGCGTGCAAATTGGTCTTGCTTTACAACAAGCAGAATACTTGGAGAAACTGAAAACTCAGGCACAGCAATTGACAGAAGCAAGCGCCAGGGAAAGAGCAGCAAAAGAGCAACTTCAACAAGAGGTTATGCAGTTGCTGTCGGCGGTGCAACCGGCACTGCAAGGTAACCTGACAGTCCGAGCTCCCGTGACAGAAGGAGAAGTTGGCACGATCGCCGACGCCTACAATATCACCCTGCAAAGTTTACGAAAAATCGTCATGCAGGTGCAGACAGCTTCAAGGAAACTCGCCCAAACCTCTCAAGCAAGCGAATCTTCTGTCGTTGGTTTATCCACCCAAGCACAGCAGCAGTTTCAGTCGCTAACTCATGCTTTGGAGCAAATCCAAACGATGGTCAATTCCACGAAAGCCGTAACAACAAACGCTCAACAGGTGGAACTGGCAGTTCAACAGGCAAATCAAACCATCCAGCAAGGAGATGCGGCAATGAACCGCACTGTGGACGGCATTCTTGACATCCGAGAGACAGTGGCGGAAACCAGTAAGCGCCTCAAGCGCTTCTCGGAATCTTCTCAAAAGGTTTCCAAGGTCGTGAATTTGATTAGCAACTTTACGACTCAGACTCAACTGCTGGCGCTGAACGCAGCGATTGAAGCGACCAGAGCCGGACAGTACGGACGCGGTTTTGCCGTTGTCGCTGATGAAGTACGTTCTTTAGCGCGTCAGTCTGCTGAAGCCGCTACTGAGATAGAACTGCTGGTTCAGGAAATCCAAAAGGGCACAGCAGAGGTTTCCGTAGCAATGGAAAATGCCATTCAGCAAGTTGCAACAGGAACAACACAGGCACACGAAGCTCGTCACAATCTGAACGACATCGTTGCAGCCACAACCCAAATTAGCCAACTCGTGGTGGGTATTACCCAAGCAACACAGGTACAGAGTCAGCAGATTGAATCAGTAACACAAACCATGACAGAGGTCGCAGCTATTGCTAACCAGACCAAAGAGGGTTCAATTGAAATTTCCACATCCTTTGAGGAACTTTTAACAATGGCTCAAAATCTCCAGGCTAGTGCTGACCAGTTCAAGGTTGATTGATTAATAGTTATTAGTCATTTGTCTTTTGTCTAAGTGCTAAGGGATTTCCAAGTAAAAAAAATTCCAATTTGTAGTGACGTAGGAAATAATGGTGGGTTACCTCAGATCTTGCACCCAACAAGAGCCAGAGGCTCTAATATCTCGTTACCAGGTTGAACCTGGTAACGAGGGTTTGGAGGCTTCGCCGACTCACTGTTGCAACTCTTGCAAAATCTCAGTTACGGCGCACTTTAGTGATCATGTAAAATCTCAAGTGTCGTGCGTCTAACCCACCCTACATAATAGATAATTTATTTTTTGGTACTCCCTAATAACTCATGACTAATGACTAATGACTAATGACAAATATGTACAGACGCTTTCATGAGAGCGCGTCTCTACAATGACTAATAACTAATAACTAATAACTAATAACTAATAACTAATAACTTATGACTAACGACCCAACCATTTACGAGCAAAGCTACCGCTACTTTCTCCAAGAAGCGCCGGAACTGCTGCAAGTTATAGAACAAGAACTGTTTAGCCTTCGAGAAAACTTCAGTATCAACAAAGTTTATACGTTGATGCGTGCGACTCACACGCTTAAAGGAGCAGCAGCCAGCATCGGTTTGGAAACGATTAATACCGTGGCTCACACGTTGGAAGATATTTTTAGAGCTATCTGCAAACCGGACTTGTTGATTGACCAAGAAATTGAAGCTCTACTCTTCAAGGCTTATGAGTGTTTATGCTTACCCTTAATGACTGAACTGACAGGAGGTTTGGTCAATGATACTGAGGTTCTCAACCAAAGTGCTGCTATTTTTGCCGAACTGCAAGAGAAGTTAGGAGACTGTTTTAGTCACGAAGATCACATTCCCAGTTCCGAAGAATTGGGCTTTGACTTGACGCAGTCTATCTTTGAAGTCGGAGTCACCCAAGGATTAGACCAGCTCGCTACTGCTATAGCCACTGGTGATCCCGAACAGATTGCCACTACGCTTAGGACTAAGGCAGAGGTTTTCCTTGGTTTAGCTGAATCTTTGAATTTACCAGGGTTCAAAGCTATAGCTCAGGCGGTACTTGCTGGCTTGGACAACTATCCTGAGCAAGCCTTAGTTATTGCCCGCGTTGCTCTGGCAAACTTTGAAGAAGCACGAACAGCCGTGCTAAATGGCGACAGAAGTCAAGGGGGTCAACCATCCTTAGCATTACAACAACTGGGGGGGCTACTCCACAATTCACCCCAAGATTGCCAAGATGCACCCATTCATGCTCAAAAGTCGGTCACTCAAACTACACTTGACACTGAATTACATAGTGAGGAATCAGCCCCGAATGATCAAATGACCAATGAACCAGATCTGCCCTCATCTCCCCATCTTTTCATCCCCGCACCTGCTCCGCCTGCCATCTCCTCCTCAACTCGTACCGTACGGGTTAATGTTGAGCATTTAGAACAACTGAATTACTTGATCGGAGAATTGCTAACAAACCAAAATCGCCAATTTCTCCAGAACGAACAACTGTCGGCTAGCGTTCGAGTACTCCTCACAAAACTGATTCAGCATCAGCAGTTACTGAATCAGTTACAGGATTTATCTGATTGCGCGGATCGCAGTGCCGTAAGTTCTACGGACGTACCCTCTCGGCGCGTAGCGTCTTTATCAGGAGAAGGTAATGGCGCAGAGCGATCGCGAAGCGATGGGCAAAGCCCCGCCTTTCCTGCGGAACGCGAAGCGTACCTTCACCCGGTGGGAGCTTACGCTAAGGCGCAGCCTGTCGGCAGGACTTACGGCGATCGCCACTTCAGCGTCCCAGAACAACAGTGGTTGATTCGCAATTGGCAGGATAATGGACGTTTCGATTCTCTAGAACTAACGACTAGTTACAGCAAGTACGATAACCTCGTTCAGTCGCTTCTAGAAGACGCCGTGCAATTAGGAGAAGCTACCGACGCCATTGAAATGTTTGCTCGGCAATCTCAGGAGACTTTGGAAAAACAACGTCGGTTGTTGACAAATACCCGTGATTCTCTGATGGAAGCCCGGATGTTGCCCTTGGGAGATCTGTTTGAACGCTTTCCCCGTATCTTACGCCAGCTAGAAGTAATACACAAAAAGCAGGTAACTCTTAATTTCCGTGGAAGTGACGCCTTAGTTGACAAAGCAGTGGTTGAAAAACTGTATGATCCCCTGCTGCATCTGCTTCGCAATGCTTTTGACCACGGAATTGAATTGCCCACAAGTCGCCAAAAACGGGGCAAGCCAGAGAAAGGTGAGATTGAAATTTGTGCTTACCATCAGGGCAGGTACTTGGTGATTGAAGTTCGCGATGATGGTCATGGATTAGATTTTGAAAAGATTCGTGCCAAGGCGGTAGAATCTCAACTTGTCTCGTCAGAACAAGCTCGCAGTCTCAATGAAGCCCAGCTAACGCAGTTGATTTTTGAACCTGGCTTTTCTACAGCTTCTAGTGTTAATGACCTCTCCGGGCGAGGAATTGGTCTTGATGTGGTTCGCACTCATTTGCAAGCAATCCGAGGTTCAGTTGCGGTTTATTCTCAACCGAATCAGGGCACAATGTTCAGACTGCAAATTCCCTTGGGTTTAACGATCGCCAACTTACTGCTGTGTGAAGCAGGCAACCAAACCTACGCCTTGTTTGTCAATTCTATCGAGGAAATTCTTATTCCTACAGCACAGCAGATTCGCTCCTGGGAAGGAGGCAAAGTCCTCCAGTGGGGTAAGGGCGCTGCTATGAAACTTATTCCCATCTACCAACTTACGAAAGCCCTAAATTATTCCTCATCCGTCACTCAACCCTCACTGTTTAAGACTAAGCATTCCCGTTCTAAAGAACAGGGGATGCCCGTTATTCTGATTCGTTGTCAGGATAAACTTTTCGGTCTAGAAGTAGATCAGCTCATTGGTGACCAAGAATTGGTTATCCGTCCCTTAGGGGCTATGATTGCACCACCTCGCTACATCTACGGCAGCTGTATTCTTGCTGATGGTCGCCTGACATTGGTACTCGATGGATCAACATTGATGGAATCTTTGTCTGAACAGCAAACCGATCATCGTACCAATAGCAATTTAGCTAGTTCAACACCCGTCATGCTCACTTACTCGATAGAGCAGCCGCGATTATTATCCTCAGCTCGTGCTGCGTTACCAGAATCACCAAATTCAGACTATGAGGAAAGACCAAAGATAACTATTCTCTTAGTGGATGATTCAATTACAGTACGCCAAACTCTGGCTTTAACCTTACAGAAGGCTGGCTACCAGGTTCTTCAAGCAAAAGATGGTTACGAAGCGATTGAACAACTTCGATACCATACAAACATCCAGTTGGTATTTTGCGATATCGAGATGCCACGTATGAATGGGTTTGAGTTTCTGAAAAATCGTCAGCGAGACCGTGCTTTGGCTGATATTCCTGTAGTAATGGTGACTTCGCGAAGTAGTGAGAAGCACCGCCTACTTGCTTCCCAGTTGGGGGCAAACGCTTATATTACCAAACCTTATTTAGAGCATATGCTGTTGCAGACACTGGCAGATATCTTGGAAAAAAATACTGAAGTTGTTGCTAGGAGAGAGTAATGGACGACGAGTCACAGATAGGCAAGTTTATTGTTTTTAAAATTGCAGATTATCTCCTAGCGCTCCCGATTAGCGATGTGCTGAAGGTGGTGAATTTTTCACCTGCAAACAGTAAAAAGCTAACAACAATGGGGCTAGTTCAGATAGGCAAGTACATGATTAAGGTTTTGGACTTGCATGAACAGTTAGGCTCAGATGGTTTACATCACTCGGTGGATAATCCATCTTTTATGGTGGTTACACACGATTCCCAAGGGGAACTCTATGCAATTTCGGTAGATGAACCGCCCGATATCGTGGAATTACCACTCTTAACTATTCGTTCACTACCAAAATTTAGCAGTCATAGCAAACCTATGATGCAGATGGTCAGCCATGTCGCTGTCCTATCCCAAAAAGAGGATATAAAAACAATATTTCTGCTCGATTTAAAGTGTATTGCAAACCCTGTTTAACTAATACTCAAGTACTAAAAAAAAGAAAAATTTCTATAATTTTGGTAGGGATATAAAGGTAGACATTGGTGTCAACTTAAGCTAAAATCCTTCTAAAATCTCGTTTCCAGGTGGAACCTAGAAATGCCCTTGAAGCGGCTAGTAACGCTCTTAAGGGAGGCAGAGCCTCCTAAGGCTGCATTCCCAGCCTCAGGCTGGGAACGAGGCAAACTTTTTCTTGTGGGATGGGCTTCTAGCCCGTCCTATTAACTGGGCGGGCGGGACGCCCAACGCCAGTCGCCTGCGGAGGGAAACCCTCCTGCAGCGCTGGCTCCCCCACAAGATGGATAATTTATTTCTTGGAAATCCCTTATTTATCTGTGTCCATCTGTGGTTTCATTTTCATCCAATTGTCTTTTGCAACCAGCCTACTATCTATTAGCTAACGCCTCCCAAGTTTGATTACCCACGACTCCTGGAGGGTCATTTACAAAATCACGGGAGTTTTGGAAGTCTTTGACAGCATTTTCTGTGTTCGTACCAAAAATGCCGTCAACTGCAACTGAGTAGCCATGAAAATTGTCTAAAAGCAGTTGCAAAATCTTGACAGCCTCACCCTGATTGCCTTTACTCAACCTAGGAATATTCACAGAACCTACAGCTTGTCCTGACATAAGTTTTAACTCCTCTGAAAGAAAAAGGTTATCGCGTCAAAATCTCCATTCTAGTTTTAATAGGTGTTCGCAAAATTTAGTTATGCAGTGTAATTAAAATTTAGATAATGACCGCATCACTCTACAACCTTACTGCAAAACCCCCTTGACAATTTTTAGTTATTATTTATACCTTTCATGGCATGGGCGTAAGAAAGGGCTGTCTTTCTGGTAATCTTGAATGTGTATGAGGGCGATCGCCTGGTAATATCAACCTACAAATTGACTACATTTGGACATAAGTGTAAACGAGAACAAAAAAGCGCCAGACTACAGTATCTGAAAGAAGATGGCATCCTTTATATAAATATGTCTTTGACACTCCCCGGCGTAAACGCACGGGGATTCTACACTCTACGTCGCAACTTGCTCTAACAGGGTTTCCCCAATTAGCGTAGCGGTTCCGACTCTTGTAGCGTTACTTCGGGATTGCCCATCCCTAGCTTGTTTGCCAAGATTGAGAATATTTATAGCTGCGTTCACGTCTCTTTGCAACTCACATCCACAGTTACATTTATGTGTACGAGTTGAAAGAGACTTTTTCACAATTGCACCGCAATCACTACATTTTTGAGATGTCATTCGAGGATTGACGGCTACTACGGTGGTACTGAACTTGCCAGCAAAATATTCTAACCAACGACGAAATAGAGTCCAAGCTACATCATTAATAGACTTGGCAAGACAATGATTTTTTACCATGCCTTTCACATTCAAGGCTTCATAGGCGACTAAGGCGTTAGCCTTGCACAAGTTACGCGCGATTCTCTTCGCGTGTTCATTCCTCTGCCTATTTACTCTTAAATGCTTCCGAGCATATCTAGCCCGCGCTATCCGTCGTTGGTTCTTCCCTTTTTCTTTCTTGTAAATCTGACGTTGAGCGTGTTTAATCGCTTTCTCAGCTTTACGAAGAAACCTAGGATTTTCTTCATGGTGACCGTTGGAATCAGAATAGAAATATTCAAGACCTACATCTAAGCCGATTTCACCGTTACCCGTTCTCTGTTCAGATTTAACCTCAATATCAACTGCAAACTGACAGTAATATCCGTCAGCTTTACGAACTAATCGAACTCGTTTAATAGACTTGACAGGATAGGTGTGAATGTCCCACTTTCCTAACAGTTTGACTTCCCCAACACCTTTTTTATCAGTAAAGGTAATACGTCGTTTTGTCGGGTGCAATGACCATCCTGAAGTCTTGTATTCAACTGAGCGGTTATCTTTCTGAAAACGTGGAAAGCCTTTTTTGCCTGGTTTCTTAGACTTGCAATTGTCGTAGAACCTAGCAATAGACAACCATGCTCTTTCAGTTGCAGACTGACAAGCCATTGAGTTCAATTCTTTAACAAATTCAAATTCTTTACGCAGTGCCGTCGAATAGTTGTTCAAAGCAATCTTGTCTACTTTTTGCTCTTTCGGTGCGTCCATCCAATATCTAATGGCTTTGTTTCGGATGAACTGAGTAGTTTTGATAGCTTCGTCAATAGCTTGATACTGTTGTCTCTTACCCTTCACCTTGTACTCTAAAACTAGCACTGCGCCCTTCACCTCCTTGTTTTTCTTAACTGAATTTATGATAACATTAATGTGTCGCTATTGTGTCACATTAATGGCAAAAAAAGAATTACATATTAGGATTACAGAGCGTAGGATGAACAAATTACGCTTATATGCTGCTCAAAAAGACAAGACTATTACTCAAATAGTTGAGGACTTACTTGATACCCTCCCCGAACCACAAAAAGAGAACATCACGGTAGGCTAAAGCCTACGTAGGCGGCTTTCATCCCTTGTCTAAAGCACGGATGTGACATCCTGAGTCAGTCACATCCGGGCTGGGTTTTCAGCCTGCCATCCTTATAAAGTAATTTCAATCATTAAGATTTCTTAGTTTAGAAGCAAAAACAGATTAGTAAGCTGGTAGTAAAATACTGACATATATGTCAAGGACTGAGGCAATTGCATTTGTTTTGTAGGTTTTGTAAACCAAGCTTGGCACGAAATTCCTTGTCGTATTCTGCAAGTTGCCAATACTTGGCAGATTTAACTTGTTTAGGAATCAAGTTTTTAGCACCACTGAGATTGGCACCACTGAGATTGGCACCACTGAGATTGGCATCGATAAGGTAGGCAACACGAAGGTCGGCACTGCTGAGGTTGGCACCACTGAGATTGGCACCACTGAGATTGGCATCGATAAGGTAGGCAACACGAAGGTCGGCACTGCTGAGGTTGGCACCACTGAGGTTGGCACGCCAAAGGTAGGCACTGCTGAGGTTGGCAAGACCGAGGTCGGCACTGCTGAGGTTGGCTTGGAAGAGTTTGGCATTCCTAAGGTAGGCACTGCTGAGGTTGGCACCACTGAGGTTGGCACGCCAAAGGTCGGCATGTATCAGGTTGGCAAGACGGAGGTCGGCACTGCTGAGGTTGGCTTGGAAGAGTTTGGCATTCCTAAGGTCGGCACTGCTGAGGTTGGCATCCCTGAGGTCGGCATCCCTGAGGTCGGCATTGCTGAGGTTGGCATTGCTGAGGTCGGCACTGCTGAGGTTGGCTTGGAAGAGTTTGGCAAGGAAGAGTTTGGCATTGCTGAGGTCGGCATCCCTGAGGTCGGCATCCCTGAGGTCGGCATTCCTGAGGTTGGCACGCCTAAGGTCGGCAACCCTAAGGTCGGCACGTATGAGGTTGGCTTGGAAGAGTTTGGCATTGCTGAGGTTGGCATTGCTGAGGTTGGCATTGCTAAGGTTGGCATTGCTGAGGTCGGCACTGTTGAGGTTGGCACGACTGAGGTTGGTATTTCTAAGGTCAGCATCGCTGAGGTTGGCACTTTTAAAGTCGGCACCAATGAGGTTGGCGTTTCTAAGGTCAGCATGGTCAAGCCGAATATTACTTAGTGGGACACCAGCTTTAACCAGTTCTTGAAGCGCTTGGATTCTTTCTGAACTTTTTATTTGTCCCCTAGCAGCCTCAACAGTATCCCAATGTCGCTTTATTCTTATGTGTTTCTCAACAACAACTCCCAGGTATACTACTAAAGCGGTGAGGGGAATAAAACTAAAACTAATTACCTTGAGGCGATTATTCCGTTTGTACCGGATACTTTCCTGAATAAAATCACAAGCCAAATCCGATAGCCCTATATTTGCGGTCTGTTCCTTCTGAAACGCTATAGCTTCATTCAACTGTTTACTCTGAAGCAAATAATCCCTCGACTTGCCCTTATCTCGCCACTCAACTGCTGCTGCTTCAATTTTGCGTTTCTGTCGCAGCATATCCCGACTATCTTCGACCGATTGGCGTAAGAGTGACCAGTGACGAATCAGCGCTTCATGTGCAACATCCACCACTGCTACTGGTTCTAGACGCGACTCTAACCCTTTCGTAATCAACGTGCTAGTAACAATTAGCTTCTCATCCGCTAACTTTTGAATGACTCTATTAATCAGTGCTTCTGAATACTGCTCTGTGGCTAAATCTCGTTGCAAAACTTGTCTGCGCGTATCTTCTGTACCCTCCCCTAACTGTGTCAGTTCCAAAAAAATCCGCTTTGCTGCCTGTTGTTCCTCTGGTGATAACGACTCATAAACCTCAGTAGCACGTTTTTGCAACGTTCCCCTTACTCTACCAATGCGGGTATATGCGGTAAGTGTTAACTTCTCTTCAGTTCGCAGCTTCCACAATTCCGTTAGTGTATATTGCAACAAAGGCAAGCTTCCTGGTGAATTTTCTACATCGGCAATCATCTCATCAACCAGTTCCGGCTCTAGTTCCAAACCAACCTTGGACGCGGGTTCGGTAATAGCTTGCCTTAACTCCTCCCGACTCATTGGTGTTACTGTTACTAAATTTCCCTGAATCTTTTTAGCAAGTCCGGCATACTCCTGCTCTGCACACTTGCCAAAGAAATCTGCCCGCATCGCCAAAACCAAGCACAATTTATCGCCAGTTTTTTCTAATGCCGTAAGCAAGCATTTAAAAAACTGCTGCCGTTGTTCGGTGTCTTTGCATAGAGTAAAAACTTCCTCAAACTGGTCTATCACCACGACTACACGCGAAGTATCAGCTACATCTCTCAATTGCCTTAACCCATCCGCTCCCTTTGCAATCAATTCTTCTGCCTTAGAAAGTTGCGTTGCACGGTCAATATCTGACAAGCCCTGCTCTACAAATGCTAGTGCTAAACTTTGCAGAGGATGTTCACCTGGTCGAAAAATCCTGATTTGCCAACTGTTGCTACCAGATAACCGCTGTCCTAACTTCAATTGATAAAGCAATCCTGCTCGGAGAACACTAGATTTACCACTACCTGATGCGCCCAAGATGGCAAGGAAATTACTAGTGCGTACTTTTTCTAATAACTGGTCGGTTAGCGCCTTCCTTCCACAGAAATATTTGGCGTCTTCCTCCGTAAAGTCAAAATTGGATAAACCCTTATAAGGACAGATGGCTTCTCCTGAAGCAACAGCAGAGCTTGAGCTTGTTACAGATGAGTCCCAGGTGCGTGTAAGATTAATTGCACCACCAAAATTAGTAAATGTCAGTTTTTGAGGAAAGCGGTTTTTTTGGTCGTTAAGAATATTTATTAAAGTGTAGTTGGTTACCCATTTCTCTTGTTTAGGTTCCAGTCCTTTGATTAAGGCGGCTGTCAAAACACTATACTGATTACCAATTTCCTCGTATGCCTTCTCATATTCTCGTGAAGCAGCAATAAAGCATCTATCTCGTCCTTCGCCTCTATTTCCTGGATCTGCTTCAGCAAAATTTAGCACTTGCCCGCTATAGCAGCAATCCAAAATAAGAATCTGCTGACGTACTGGACTTTCCTGTAATAATTCACGCAGCCATTTCAAGCGAACACCCCAGTTCCCCAAATCAGGATTGACATCACTGGTAGCCAAATATCCTTCTTCAATACCTATTATTTCTCGCAGTCCATGTCCTGAAAAATATAGTAATGCTGTATCTGGAGGCTTACCCTCTGGTTTAAACAGTTGGACTATCGCCTTTTGTAGTTGAGCTTTAGTAACGTCGGTTTTCTCTCCAACCTTAATGGTGTTGTTTTCTTTATCCGTAACCTCAGGTAGTCGTTTTACTTTAAAATCCCCGTACTGTTCCAGTAGTTGTGCTATTGCCTCTGCGTCCTTTGCAGGTGCTTTCAGAGTCATCCGTTTATTAATGTAACTATTAATTCCAACTACCAAAGCATCCCGACTCATCGCAGAAACCTATGTGAGTATTATGCTCAATTATTACCTATTTAATACAAAATATATCCGAGTTTATCCGGATAAAATAAAAAAATATAGGAAATACTTAAATAGATTTATGTAACCAATTCACTCCATGACTCAACTCACACCCATCCAATTAGAAGACGGTACTGTTATTTACATCGAAGCAAACGACAACGTGGAAGCTCCACCAATTAGCGGTGAAACTCACGAAGAGGAAGAGGAAGAAGCTCTTACCGATAAGGGATGGGATACTGACGCTGTAAGAAAGCAAATATTACAGAATTTTCAGTCCGTTGAAGGAACTATCCGAGCTTACACTACTTATACGTTGAAAGCTTTCAAGAATGTTGCCATTGCCAATATCGATAAAGTTAACCTAGAGTTTGGTATAAAAATTGGTGGTGAAGCTGGTATCCCTTACATCACTAAAGGTACTGCTGAAAGCAACCTCAAAATTACAGTAGAATGTTCGTTTCCTAACAAAACTGAAAAAGTTAATCAGTAAAATTATTCAGTTGCGATGCGGTAGGGATGCGAGTTTAGGCATTAGAGCTTCATCCTTCTACCGCAAAACATAATATTTCTGTCGCTTAGCACTAGTGATTTGTCGCATTAATTCTGGTGGGTTGTAGAGACGTTGCATCCGAGCGTTCGTACAGGGTTTTGATAATACACAAACCAATCAAAACTAATGCGATACACCACTAGTGGTTCATGTCATTAATAGTGAGGGTTTGTAGAGACGTTGCATGCAACGTCTCTACGGAATTTCTGCAATTTAACAACGTGTCAAAACTAATGACACAGACCACTAATGCTTGCAGGAACCTGATTCATGCTTGTGTTCATGTTTGTGTCCATGCTTGTGGGAACAGCTTTGCAAATCCTGACTCATGAGATTTTCGCTGATTTCCTTCAGCGACTCGTCCACAGGCTGTAAACCAATCCACGCATCAATCAATTGCACATCGAAACCCACCTCGCGGCGATCGCCCACTTCAATCAAAGGACGGCGAATTAATAGCGGATCTCGAAGCATCTGCAACAGGGCGGTGTCAGCATCTATTTGTTCAGGAACTATCTCACCGGATTGTACCCGTCGGGCGGTGCGATTAAACCATTCGACGACAGGGCGATCGCCAAAAAATGAGCGCAAACGTTCAATAGTCCAAGGTTCAGTAAGCAAATTGTAAGCTACCACCTCATGACCTGCGGCTGTTAGCAGAGTTTTTTGCTTAGTACCACCTTTACAGCCAGGTTTTTCATAGAAAATTACTCTTGCCATTGAAGTTTCTCCTAATTAATGAGTTGTAGAGACGCGGCATGACGCGTCTGTACATTTCTTAGTTGTAGAGACGCGCCATGGCGCGTCTGTACATTTATTAAGAAATACCGCTAACTACTAACTACTACCCACTACCCATTTCCTCTAGTTAAAAATTCCTAGCCAAATGGGTAATGGTGTCAAACTCAAAACGCTCTTGCATACGAGTTTCACCATAAATATTAAAAGTCACAGTTGGTTGATCACCGACTGCTTCCACGCTATGAATTGCATTCGGAGCCAAGCTAATAACATCCCCTGGAAATAAGGTTAACTCTCCCGTCCGTTCAATTTTGTCCTTAAATTCTGAATTGGGTGTACGCTGCCAAAATGTATTTTTCTCCTCTCCTTTTAACACGGCGATAACACCCCAAGTTCCGTGGTTGTGAATTGTCGATGGAGTTCCAGGTGCAAATGTTACAGTTTGCACGGTAAATGGAAAACCTAACTCATCATAAAGGAGAACAACTGAAATTCCTGTTTTAGAACAAGGCTCTAAATACCGACTTTGTACCCAGTAAGAGTTAATAATCAATCGCCTGACTAGCATCCGAATTTCTGGAAGATGGCTGCTTTCATCTTCAGCATCCTTAAGAACATCTTCCACTTCAGTCAGAAATCGATAGAAGCGATAATTATCTCTTAGTAAATCCCATGCTCTCACAGATTTACAAACTTGATACTGTCCGTCTTCAGTAACAAGCCAATCCCTTCCTTTCATAAGCTTTCAACCATAAAATCAATGATAAATTGAATCGAGAATTCATTCTTCTTCACTTGGTCGTGTTAGAATGTCATATAAAAATCCTGCCCCGAACTGATTTTTATCATCAATTTCTTTCACTTGAGCACTGATTTTTTTAGCTTTGTCTATTTCTCCCAGCTTTGCCAATACCAATCCAGAAGCTGCATAAGCATTTAGATAAAGTCTGATTTTTGGCTCGTCTTTGCGACTCATCGATATTGGTTTAAGTTGCTCCAATTATCTGGAAGTAGCTCTGATAATTTAATTATATCTATAACTTTAACTGCTGTTTGCAAAGCCATTAAATAATTATTTTTATAGAAAAAATATCTATAAGCTGCTACCAAAACGTCTGTCGAATCTTCAG
>NZ_JBAHYJ020000003.1:0-27670 GCF_036697665.2 Scytonema sp. PRP1
ACCTCGTAAAATTGATTTGAGTTGAATTTGTTTTTAGCTCTTAGTTGATTGCCTTTTCTTGTGTTTGGCGCTCATCTCGTTGCTTACTTTTATAAGATACGAGCAACTCACTAGTAGAGTCATTTGCGTTTTCAGACAACTTCATTACCACGTTGAGAAAAAACAGTTGTCAAATTACGAAGCGAATCATTTCCGAAAAATACATACAGCAGTAATTCAGTCGTCAAAACTCAGAATTCAGAAATCAAAAGGGCTTTCTGTCTGGGTTTTAGATCAATACGGTTCAGTTAGTGGTGTTTAGTTTTGTTAAGATCCCCCAACCCCCTTAAAAAGGGGGCTTAGTTCCCTCCTTTTTAAGGAGGGCTAGGGAGGATCAATCCTTAACTGAACTGTATTGGCTTTTAGACAAAGCGCGTTGTAGTTTATGCACGAACAATGTGCTGTAAAAGCAATACGCAAAAACCCGGTTTATTAAATAAACCGGGTTTGTGGTATACGGGATACGCTAAGACGCCAGAAAAACTATGGATCCTAGGGTTTTGGCGTGAAATTATATATTACGTATTCAACTATTTGTTGATGACAGATTATTCAAAAGGCGATCGCGAATTGCCGTCAGTTGCTCTTGGTTATTGACTGGCGATCGCGGCGGTGGTAATTCTGTATTGGGCCAGTTGGTTAAATCGAAGCAGGGACATAGCGACGGGGGCATACCCACGTTTCTCACTGGTACCGGCATACTGCAACGAGCGCATGGAGACACCTCCCAAGCAGGTGTCAGCAGTTCTGCTATGGTTTCCTGTGTTCCTTCCAGGTAGCAGTCGCCCGACTCCGGTGAAATAATTTTCCTGAAGCACTCTTCAAACTCGTCACTGTAACGGTCTCCATTAATCACCTCTCGCGGCTGTAAGGTTGCCGCACCGTTGTTAATTACAACTTTTTTACCTAGCTGGAACCAGTAAGCTAAGTATCTTTTAACGTTTTTTTCTGATGCCATATTAAAATTTTAGATTCTAAGTTCTCGTTTTTAAATCAGGAATCGTAAATAAAGTCTTAAGAAGAGTTACCAGTTGTTAAATGTTAGTTATATTCCCGTCACTCTACTCGCTTTTACTTGGCAATGGCGAACCCAGCACACTGAGATTCAGAACATGACCCCCAGTCACTAAGTAAACTTCTTGGGAAATACCTCCTAACTGACGTACTAAAGAACCTAGGCGATCGCGGAAGGTTCGACCTGTAGGATAAGCTGGCACGACACCCCAACCTGTCTCCTCCGCTACAAAAATCATGTCGGCAGCAACTAACTGTACTGTTTCTAAAAACTCTTGGACAATGTTTTGCCAAGTCAACTCGTCTTGTTCCAAGAAATTTGCTACCCAAGTGCCTAAAGAATCTACCAAATGGCAGATGTTTGGTTTCGCCTCAGCAAGAACAGCAGACAATTCATATGGCACTTCTAATGTCATCCAATCTTGAGGACGGCGTTCTTTGTGTTGTTGGATGCGTTGCTGCCATTCTTGATCATCTGAGTTTTCTACTGCCGTTGCCACATAGATAACCGCGAGTTGTGACTTTATTGCCAGAATTTCTGCCCATTCGCTTTTCCCAGAGCGCGCTGGTCCAGTCACTAATATGACTTTACTCAAAGCTGTTTACCTAGTATCTTGAATTAAGAAGGGTTGTAACTCTACCAGGCTATCAACTATTAGCTATTATTAGCTATCAGTTAGCTGACAGCTAAACGCTGAGTGCAGAAGGTTTTTTACTCTTATTTTTTTACCATAAGGCTGGCAACTTGTCGCCAAAATAACTTTTAATAGTAAGACTAGCACCAGCATCATCTGAAGGCTGAAGTGTTAAGTATGAAGTAACTATAAAGTATGAAGTATAAAGTATGAAATTATTAAGTGTGATTAATTTTTCATCTTTTGTCCTTCAACATAGCTGCCTTCATCCTTAAACACCATAAGGTACAGCACACTTTCTTTGATATTCGTATGAAAGCAGGCATAAAACGCATAGAGGCAACTCTACACGATTTAGGAAGTCGCAACACTGCTGGATCTGACGAACCGGATGGTTTGACAAAGCCATCTCTATCGTTTCGGATCAGCGTTGGGGGTGAGGAACGCTGTGCACCCAATCCTGAACCGTCCGCAGAGCAGCCTCTTACACCATCGGAACAAAATTCACCTACCCACGATACCTCTGTACAGACTTTCCCAGCACAAGATAGCGATTGCAAAGCACCAAGCTTACCTAAATTTAAAACTCCTAGCTTTACTAGCCATCGCAACGGAGCAAATCCCGCGTTGGCAATGAATTTGTTGCAAGAAATTCAGGAAAATGTTGCCTCTTGGCAAAGAGAACTGCAAAAAATCGTCCGGCAGATTCAAGATATATATTTAGAAGGACCAATTGTCAATGGCTGGCTAGAGTCCCACGAACACCAACGAGAACCAGGAGGAACCGCAACACTGCGCCATGCGGAAGTTGACCGCCTCATGGACTATGTAGAAGAAGTTTGCGCGACTGATGATAGCATTTCCTGCGAATCGCCCCGTGCTGGGTATCGTCTGTGTGGTTTGGATGCTTCTGGTAAAGTGTGGTCACGTCCGTGTCCAGCAGAACAAGTTGCAAGCGTGAGTATGGCAATTGCGCGTTACCAAAAGTTGCGCCAACTGTTGGGGCGAAAGCAACATCTAGAAACCCGTCTGACTCAATTGGCAGAAAGTCTTGTGATTTTGCACGGTCATATTCAATCGCAGTGAAATTTGACTCACAAAGAACACAGAACTCAGGAGTCAGAATCGAGAAGGTTTCTTTTGCACTTGGTAGTTTATTCATTAATTTTGATATGTTGTAGGGGTCAGATCCCCGACTTCGTAAAAGTTGTCGGGGATCTTGTAACCCCAGAAGTCACGCATTCGCATTTAGGAGAAATTTAAAGGAAAAAACTAGGTTGGTGAGTCGGAAATTTTTGGGAGAGATTAGCAACGGCAGCAGGCTAAAGTTGGACTTTATCATGGGTATGTGGTTAAAGGTTACTAAAAGAACCAACAACTCGCAACCAACATCCAAAAACCAAACTGAAAGCTTATGCCAAATACGCAAATCTCTGCCATAATTTGCACTCACAATCGAGATACTTATCTAGGCGCTGCTATAGATAGCCTTTTGGCGCAGGATTTTGTTGGTGAGTTTGAAGTCGTGGTGGTGGATAATGGATCGAGCGATCGCACTCGCGAAGTCGTAGAACACAGAAGCCACAATCCTCGCCTCAAGTATGTTTTTGAACCTGTCATTGGTTTATCAGTTGCCCGCAACACTGGCGCGAGAGTTGCGAGTTCTGAAATTTTGGCATATCTTGATGACGATGCAGAGGCAAACTCCCACTGGCTACAGGTTTTGTACTCAGCTTATCAAGAGAACCCGAAACTGGCGATCGCCGGTGGCAAAGTGACTCTATTATGGCCTGAAGGAACCCAACCCCCACGTTGGCTATCAACTGGATTATCTGCCAATCTGGGGGCATACGACTTGGGCGACGCTATTGTCTACATTGACAACCCAGGACAAACCCCCAGAGGCTTGAACTACTCCATACGCCGCAGTTTTCTTGAAGAAATAGGGGGTTTTGATACTCATCTGGGTCGAGTTGGGACAAAATTATTATCAAACGAAGAACTGCAAATGACCGAACTTGCCCTTCAACGGGGAATGCAAGTTGCTTATCTTCCCAACGCCCTTGTCGCTCACAATGTCGCCCCAGAACGCCTCAAGCGCTCCTGGTTTTTCAACCGAGGTTGGTGGCAAGGTATTAGTGAGTGTTATCGGGAACAACTTGCTGGCAAAGCTGGTTTAGGACAATTGCAGCGTGGGAGCGAGCGGTTTCTGCGGGGTTTGTATAAAACACTACAATATTTTCATGACCCAGCAGAACGATTTGATAAAATTGTCTATGCATATGGTCAAATCGGTTACTTAAATGCTGCTATTCAGGGTCTTCTGGGCAAAACTAAGAAAGAATAACGAATAATTATATGCCTTCCAAATTACCAGTTTCCGTACTGATTCCGGCAAAAAACGAACAAGCAAACTTGCCTGCCTGTCTCGCAAGCGTCACTAGAGCTGATGAAGTGTTTATTGTAGATTCTCAAAGTAGTGACAAAAGCGTCGAAATCGGTCAAAGTTACGGCGCAAATGTTGTCCAATTCCACTTTAATGGACGCTGGCCCAAAAAGAAAAATTGGTCTTTAGAAAACTTACCTTTCCGCAACGAATGGGTGTTAATTGTTGATTGCGATGAGCGCATCACGCCGGAACTGTGGGATGAAATTGCCCAAGCAATTCAAAATCCCGAATACAATGGTTATTATCTCAACCGTCGAGTCTTTTTCTTAGGGACATGGATTCGCCACGGTGGTAAATATCCGGATTGGAATTTGCGTTTATTCAAGCACAAACAAGGTCGCTACGAAAACCTTAACACTGAGGAGATTCCCAACACTGGTGATAATGAAGTTCATGAACACGTTATCTTAGATGGGAAAGCTGGATATCTGAAAAATGATATGATACATGAGGATTTCCGTGACCTTTATCATTGGATAGAACGACATAACCGTTATTCCAATTGGGAAGCTCGTGTTTATCTCAATTTGCTTACAGATAAAGATAAAGATGACAGCGGTACTATTGGCGCAAATCTCTTCGGTGATGCCGTACAACGCAAGCGCTTTTTGAAAAAAGTGTGGGTGCGATTGCCATTTAAACCATTTTTGCGGTTTGTTTTGTTTTACATTATTCAGCGTGGTTTTTTGGATGGTAAGGCTGGGTATATTTATGCACGCCTTCTCAGTCAATATGAGTATCAAATTGGTGTCAAACTTTACGAATTACGCAAGTATGGCGGTCAGTTAAATACCACCTCCACCCCCGTTGCTGAACAACCATCCGTCCCTCAAGAAGTAGGGCAAACGGTGCTTTAGAAGTGCAGTAGGGGAAGCAGGGGAAGCAGGGAAAGCAATGACTAATGACTAATGACTAATGACTAATGACTAATGACTAATGACTAATGACTAATGACGAACCTTTTGTAGATTTACGTAAATATGACCAATCCTGGTTTGACCGAGGACGCCCGAGTTGGTATATTTTGTTATGGTGGTTTGTACAGGCGATCGCCTTTCCCCTGACTCCTCACCCATTCAATCATCTACGCTGCGCCCTGCTGCGGCTATTTGGTGCTTCTATTGGCAAAGGTGTATTAATTCGACCGACTGCCCGCTTCACCTACCCTTGGAAAGTCACAATTGGTGATTACAGTTGGATTGGAGATGATGTCGTTTTATACAGCCTTGACCACATCCATATCGGTGAACACTGCGTTATTTCTCAAAAGAGTTACCTGTGTACTGGTAGCCATGACATCCAAGACGCAGCCTTTGGGTTGAAAACAGCAAGTATTACCATTGGCAATGGGGCATGGATTGCCGCAGATTGCTTCATTGGATCAGGAGTGAAAATAGGGGCTAATGCCGTAATTGGCGTTCGCAGTAGTGTTTTTAGTGACATACCCTCTGGGCAAGTTTGCTGGGGAAATCCCTGCATTCCCCGGTATCCAAGGAAGAGAGAGTGATTGGTCTACAAAGCTGCGAAAAACTTCTCATTGGATTTTTTCACCTTGCATATCCAGTCTTTATGTAAATTCAAAATTTCTGTTGATATTTGTCATCACGACCCAACAAGTAGTGTGCTAGCAGAATTCCGCTAGATCCAGCACCTACGATGACAACTTTCTTGACCATTTTTCCTGCATCCCTGTGGCGTCATATCATGTCCGGCTAATTAGTTATGATTTCCACGTTAATTGCACCCCACCCCGCGCCGCCCCTCCCCCTCCGGGTATGCCTAGTGGGTACGGCCACGGCTATCGCCTGTACCGTGCGTCCTCCGGAGGACGCACGGCACGTCTGACGACGAACGCCAGTTGCCTCTGTTGGGAAACAAGGACTGCAGCACTGGTCTCACCGCAAGCGGTCTGGGGAGGTGAAGCGCAGCTTTACCGGGGTGGGGTTATTCGGGTAATGATAAGTATTTAACCGGACTTGATATCAGACATTTCTAAAATATCACTAACGCCGCAAAAACAACTGTGTAATGTAGTAAGTGTTGCCAGTTCGCCAAACTCCTACACCAGTCTCCCGAAAAACAGGACGCAGAATATTCTCGCGATGTCCTGGGCTTTTCATCCAGCCCTCCACCGCTGCTGGTACAGGTTGAGGAATATTCGTACTTGTGAATAGATTCTCACCCACCACCCAGTAAGAAATGCCCCCAGCCTGTACTCGCTTGTCAAGCGTACTCCCATCTGCCCCGGTGTGGCTAAAGAAGTTTTGTGCAGCCATCTGCCGACTGTATCTCCGGGCAACCTGTGCTAGCTTGTCGTTGTTTTGTAAGGGTTTCAGTTTGTATTTAACACGCTCTTTGTTAATACCTTGCCTAACTGCTGCCTCAATTTTGGTAGTTGCGGGAGTTTGTGCAAGAACTGGGGGCTTTTGAGGTTTGCCTGTTGGGAATTGAGGCAAAGGTGGCAAATATTCAATAGCTTGCTCGCACCCTGTTGTCAGGAGTGCGAGCAGTAGTATTGGGAAAACAAAAACTATGCGGGGTAATTTACATTGATATTTCTGACTCATATTAGATTTCAAAGAAGCGCTTTGTAAGGAAAAAAGTACTTATAACTCGACTTTAGCCAATTAAAGCGCTTCTCATTTGGATGCAACATACTCTCAGTGGTTCATCCAATAGTAAGAGTTTAGGTTGTGCAGCCAACAGCAAGGTCGCTGGCAACTCCTTAATTGCTGTGAGAAACACCAGCGCTGCTCCACCCAGCACCCCCGGACTCAGGAGCGGTAACGTAATTTCTCTGAAAGTTTGCCAAGGGGTTCTGCCCAAACTCCGGGCAGATTCTTCTAATTGGGGATTGACCTGAAGCAGCGAACTCCGCACAGTGCCTACAGACTGGGAAACAAATAACACTAAATAAGCAAAAACTAGCATTGGCAAAGTCTGATACAACCAAGGCAGGTAATTTGCTCCCCAAAATACGAGTGACAAGGCAACTACAATTCCAGGTAAGCCAAAGCCGATGTAGCTTGTGCGCTCAATGGCAGTCGTGATGCGACTAGGAAACCGCACTGAGAGGATTGCCACTGGCAGAGCGCAGAGGGTGGATATGATCGCTGCGTAGGGAGAGCCAGGGTTCGCCCTTCGGTTGCTACAGCTCCCAATGAACCAGCATCTTGAGCGTAAAACACATCAGCGCGGCTATTTTTGCCTTCTTCAATTAGGGCGATCGCTATACATCCAATTATGGGGCGTATACCATTTTTTTTATACCCATTTTTCTTAAGCAAGACTATCAAAGATGGCGGTTTGCAATTGAGTGCAATCCACCCTGGTTATTTAATCGAAGACAGCGATTACTACGAACTTGTACTTCATCTAAATGAGAAATTCTATAAATAGCTCTTGGCTTTACCTTAAAGAAATATACACACTAACACATCTGAACTAATTAGGTAGCAATAATTTATGGCTAATGGAGTACAACAATTTCATCCAAATTTCATCTGGCTTTAAAATACTAAACATTTAGTGCAGTTCTTGCCCTAATAGTCAGCTACTTTGACAGAACATGACGGTTGACACTCCAGCTGACTGGAGAGTTCATAATAGCAGAAGAAAACTTCTTGGTAAGTCTTAGATGAATGTCAAGTCTATGCAACCTATTTCTTGGAAAACTGGGTTTTTTACATTTGTAGCGATCGCATCCCTTACAGCCTGTTCTACAACTGGTTCCCAAAACCAAACCCAAGCCCCAAACGCCACTGCAACTGAGGCGAGTGACAAGCAGCAGATGAACCATGGTGGTGGTATGCATCATGATAGTGGCATGAATCACAACATGGCAATGGATTTAGGTCCAGCTGATGCTGACTACGATTTGCGGTTTATTGATGCGATGACTCCGCACCATGAAGGTGCTGTGGAGATGGCAAAAGAGGCTCAGCAGAAATCAAAACGTCCTGAAATCAAAAACTTGGCTTCAGAAATCATTAAAGCTCAAAACAAAGAAATCGCTGAGTTGAAACAGTGGCGCACTGCATGGTATCCTAAAGCACCTAGTACACCAACGGCTTGGCATGCTCAGATGAATCACACGATGGCAATGTCTCCTGAGCAGTCTAAAGCTATGCGAATGGACATGGACTTAGGGGCGGCTGATGCCGAGTTTGACTTGCGCTTCATTAATGCAATGATTCCCCACCATGAAGGAGCGGTCACAATGGCGCAAGATGCATTGAGTAAGTCTAAGCGCCCTGAAATCAAGAAACTGGCTCAAAATATTATCAGTTCTCAACAGAAAGAAATTGAACAAATGAAGCAGTGGCGACAAGCTTGGTACAAAAAGTAAGCAAGAGCAACCAGTACAGCTGAGTTTCCGTCTAAAGGCTTTTTCAATCTATAAAAGCATGAGCCGCCGGAGTCAGCAACGCACCTGCTAGAACAGCAATACTGATTACCCTGTAGAGGGGAACTGGTAGGATGAAGAGGCTGTCTGCCATCGGTATGCTTCACCGTGCAGTCAGTGTTTATTTTACAGCAATGCAGCTACGCTAGAGGAAGAAAATATGCCGTGGATAGAGTTGAGCCTCAATACAACACACGAGGCTATTGATTGGGTGTGTACGCTGCTTGCTGAGACTATCGATATTAATGATATTAATATCATAGAATATGGCGAGCCTAACCTCCCTCACCCAGTAGATCAGGATGTCGCACACCCCCGGTGGACATTCACGATTCACTTATATCTACCCTACGATACTCAGTCGAGGGCACGTGTAGAAAAAATCGTTAATCTGCTCTCGCCTTTGCACCGTACTGGACTAGCGACTGAGATACAGACTACTGTGGTTGAGGAGAGACCCACAGAGGCAGACGGGCTCAACTCCAGAGTTCATAGGATTGGGAAGCGGTTTATTGTGCTTACTCCTGATGCACCTTATCAATCCCAGACAGCAGACGAAGTCACCTTGAGACTGAAGACAACCCTCTCCTTTGGCAGCGGTTTACACCCAGTAACCATTCTCACCCTTCAACTGCTTGAGCGCTACATAGCCCCCGGGATGAATGTCCTTGACCTTGGATCAGGTTCAGGTATTTTGAGTGTTGCGATGGCAAAGCTTGGGGCAAATGTCTTAGCGCTGGATAACGATAGTATGGCTGTACAAGCCACCCAGGACGCGGTGTGTCGTAACGGGGTAGAACAGCAGGTAAAGGTCATGAAAGGCAGCCTGGGATGTGGAAGCAACTTGGGACATTGGATGGGCGGAGACACCATCGACAATGTGCCAACAATCCAGCCTAGAAAGGCTTTTGACCTCATCGTCGCGAATATTTTGGCACGGATACATATTGCTCTGGCTGATGACTTCCAGCGCGCGCTGCGTCAAACTGATGCACACGCCGGAGTGCTGATTACATCTGGTTTTACCGCCGATCATGAGGACAATGTTGACACGGCTCTAACAGAGGCAGGATTCAAGGTCGTTGATTGTGAACAATTAGACGAGTGGGTCGGATTTGCCCATCGCCTTGTATAGCAGTCAACGTTCTATCACAACAACTCCAAGTCACCAGCTTTATCTGGCTCGACGACAACTGTGAAGGAGCACGAAGACACCCACCATCCAGAATCTTAGCTAGAGCGGAAGAAGCCCCACATCCTACAAAGCCGTTCGCGAAGCGTGCGCCTTTGGCGCATAAATGCTGGTTTGCTAGTAATAGCTGTGAATCCCAAGAACACGTCACAAGATTGCTCTAGCTGTGGCATAAAAGTTCCTAAAAAGTTGTATGAACGTTGGCATTCTTGTCAGTGTGGTTGTTCGCTAGATCGTGACCATAATGCAGCGATAAATATAAGAAAAAGAGCGGAGGGGCATCCCGTTCTTAAAGCTCAGTTAATGTCCGACGGGATACCGGGAGTCACTCTTGAGCCTACACTGTACTGTACTCAGTCAGTGTAGGAGTATGTCACGAGGCTCGCTCTCGTAGCACTGGCGGTTCTGGACTAGGGTTGGCGATTTCTTTGGCAATTGTTCAAGCACACCATGGTAGCTTAAATGTGCAAAGTGAATTAGGTAAAGGTAGCACTTTTACTGTTCAATTGCCCTTCGATATCACCGAGTTTGAAGGTGTTCGCTCTATCTACCCATTTCAATGGCTGTATCATTCCCTACGTAAATTAAAGTAAATGTTTCTGACTAACTATGCTACATATCAGTTAGGCTGCTACATTTTCTTTTGCGCTTATTTCATAAAACTAAATAGTTCTTTTGTTGTCATCTGCCATAGGTAGGTTAAATTCACACTTGTAAATATTCTTAACAATTGTTTCCGAAAAATTGTTAAGAATAGATAAAATTTTATTATAAAAATTATCCTAAAAAAAAGCACAGCCTACACACTGCGCTGGTTCATTGTTTTTAGCTCCAACAAGCGTTAATTCTTGCCAGTAATCTATCAAGATTGATCGGCTTGCGGATAAAATCATTAGACCCTATATCTAGTTCTTTGCTGACACTAGCCTCTTCACAACCAGTAACGAGCAAAATGGGAATAAAGGGTAACTTATCATTCTGGCGGATACACCGGGTTAACTCATAACCGTTCATCCCAGGCATCATGACATCTAGTAACACTAAATCAGGTGGTGAAGCCTCTATCTTAGCCAAAGCTAAATTGCCATTGGTTGCGGTATCAACGTCAAAGCCCTCTGCTTCTAGAGCAGTTTGAAGCAAAGATACATTAAGCGCAAAATCATCCACAACCAATATTCGACGACGTTCAGAAGACTGCATAGATGCAAATCCTTATGCATGAAGTAAGAGGGACAAAAATTGGGTATTTTTACTCAAATGTTTTTATCTTTACATAAAGTCTTAACATATAAATCTATTTTTAGATAGATGACGTTTGATTGGAATGACAAAATTAATGCGGCAATACGGATTAAGTTCCGATACTGCCGCATCTATGACTTTAGCTTAATCGGGCTTAGTTGCCCCACGTCTGACCCGCTAGATATTGTGCAGCATAGCCTTACCGAAAGAAAACCGTTGGCTTTTGCCGTTAAGATCAACTGTTCAAATTCCGTGCGATGGCACGAAGTGCCCACCTAAGCGCAAAGCGCACGCACTCGCGTTCGGCGATCGCTTCGATATCAATCTGGAATAAACTTAAGAGAGACACCGTTTATGCAGTAGCGTTTGCCAGTGGGTGCAGGACCGTCGTCAAACACATGACCTAGATGCCCTTTGCAGCGACTGCAATGCACTTCCACTCTGGTCATAAATAATGACTTGTCTACGGTTGTGCCAATTGCACCTTCAATTGGGTGAAAGAAACTAGGCCAGCCAGTACCACTGTCAAATTTTGTTCCAGATGTAAATAATGGCTGTCCGCACCCAGCACACACATAAGTGCCTTTAGCATACTGCTTATTAAGTGGGCTAGTGTGAGGACGTTCTGTCGCATGTTGACGCAGCACACAAAACTGTTCCGGCGTTAACTCTTCGCGCCACTCTTCTTCTTTTTTGTTGATTTCAGACTCTCTATTTGAAGTTGCCATAATTCTTGAAGTTCCTGTTAAATAGCGTGATAAATATGTTCGAGTGCTGTTGGTCAGTTGCTGATGAAGTTTGTGATTAAGTCATTAAAGGATGACATATCCTATTTACTAGAATCAACGTCCCTAAACTAACCCTGATAAACTCCTTCAAATTAGCTCAGAAAGGCTGCTAGGTCTTCTGAAAATATGTATTTGACCTCCAGACTGGGAAGTGACTCATTTAGGATTCAACTTAGCCATTACCGTGCTGCTGACCTTATAGTTTTTATTCTACCTATTTACCAACAATACTGGTAAATAGCTGATTTACCTGGTAAAATTCTCAACAATATTAATTTTGACATAAAACCAACAGGATTTTTATTGCAGATATCACGAAAAAAGATTCGGTATACACTAATGAGGGGATTAATCAAGATTATTTCACTTCAATATCGGAAAAGCATCCTACCTAAAGGTGATAAAGACACAAAAGGTAGTTGATAGTATTAGTAAATCAAAAAACAACCAGGGAGTGTCAAACAGTGAACAGTGAACAGTGACCAGTGACCAGTTAATCCCCATCAATCTTCTTGAGGGGCTTTGTATAAGGACGCCGTATTTCTCGTACTACGTATCTCGTTTGGACATTTTTCTGCATACTTCCATGTTTAAAAAACAGGGGCTTGTACCAAACAAGATTTTTACTGCGCTTCCTTGGTAACTCGGCACTGCGGGTACTGATTCGGTCAGAATACGGAAATTAGTGCTCGTAATGCTTTCAAAGGCACTATCAAAAAAATTATCACAGGAGCTGTTAACGACGAAGTCAGCATAGAAATTGCGCCAGGAGTAGAGGTCACTGCAGTCATCACAAAAACTTCAGCAGAAACGCTAGGACTCCAAGAAGGAAAACAAGCTTACGCTATCATCAAAGCTTCAGATGTGATCGTTTCCGTTGATTAGGTGATTGTTTTTGTGCCGTCAAGCTTACCTAATAAAGTGGAACCCCAGCACCAAAACTTAGTCCCTGCAAATCTCCTTTAAAAATTCCGTAGGTTGTCCACAAACGAAAGCTGTTGTACCGTACAACAGCTTTCGTTGGTGTACCGTAGACTTGCAAGGCGATTCCCTTCAGCAAAATTGCGATCGCTGCTGATTATGGCGTCAGTATAAGCGTACGATGTAATCAGATTCCATCTTGGTAAAATTTCACCGATGACATCCCCGTACACCGCGACTGCGTTGCTCTGCTGTTTGAACAGAAAATGTTTGGTGTTGAGGCTCGGCAGTTAAAACATTTGTTTTGGTGATTTCATAAAGTGTGATAGTTGAGGAAATACGACCACCAAACCAGTCTTTTTTCACCCCTACTTCATACCAGGAGAAACGCATCTTAGTGCCTGGAAAGGCTAATCTTTTAGAGGAGAGTTGGCTAGTGATTGCCAAAGTATCCTCAAACACGCAATAGCTATCCTTCATTGGGAAGAGGCAATCGCGCTTTTGCCTCTCTAGGATTGTAAGCGTTTATTGCCCGCAATCCACGCAAACCGTCAGGTATTGAAAGACTTGCAAGCCATAAGACATCTGGTGAAAAACAATGTAGAGACGCTTCAAACAGCGCGTCTCTACAAGGATTGTAAACAACGCAAAATTAATTTCTGGAGATGTCTATAGCATTCCAAGCGTGGAATCATCATATTAGGAGTTTAGACGGTTATGAACAGTTCGTTGACCCGACCCCTGGCTGTTGTAACGGGTGCCTCTAATGGCATCGGCTACGAACTCGCCAAACAGTTCGCCCAAAATGGCTTTGATCTGGTTGTCACAGCTACTGGATCAAGCATCAACGAAGCGGCTCAAGCCTTCCTTGAATTAGGTGCCAAGGTAGAAACAGTGCAGTCGGATCTCGCCACTTATGAGGGAGTCGAGGCGCTTTACAACAAGATTAAGGCAACTAACCGACCAGTAGATGCGATCGCTATCAACGCGGGTGTCGGTGTCGGTGGTGACTTTGCACGCGAAACTGACCTGAAGGACGAACTTAATCTCATCAACTTGAACGTCGTATCCACTGTCCATCTCGCCAAGCGGGTGGTGAAGGACATGGTTGAGCGCGGCAAGGGTCGAATCCTCTTCACCTCGTCCATCGCCGCCCTGATGCCCGGTCCGTTCGAGGCAGTCTACGCGGCTTCCAAGGCATTTGTGCATTCTTTCTCAGAAGGACTACGCAACGAGTTGAAGGACACAGGCGTCACCGTCACCGCACTCATGCCTGGACCGACTGATACCAACTTCTTCCACCGCGCAGGTATGGACGACACCAACGTGGGCGCGAGCAAGAAGGATGACCCGGCTGATGTCGCAAAGCAGGGTTTTGAGGCACTGATGGCAGGCAAGGACGATGTCATTGCTGGCTCAGTCAAGACGAAGTTGCAGGGTAGCGTGAGCAAAATCTTGCCTGATACCGTCAATGCTGAACTGCACCGCCAGCTCAGTGAGCCAGGGTCAGCTAATAAGTAATCTGCTTTGAAGCTGCTGGATTAGCCGCACGTGGAAAACCAACTGGCACAAGGCATTGCGTAGTATTGAGGGTAGATTACAGAATCCCCGCGTCTAAAGACCCGGGGAGTGTCATAACATACCAGCTATGTTGGTAAAAATCAAGTCAACTATGTTTAAGCTTTGCAGAGAATAAGACTAATTTGAGCAGTAGAATTGTTTATTTGGTATTGATGAGTAGGTACCAGCCTGCAAGCTTACTCCTCGCCGCGATCGCCGTACTCGGCGGGGCTTTGCCCATCGCCCATACCTCCTTGGGCGGGCACTTCAGTTGCGCCATCGCCCCCATCGGCGGGGCTCTTGGGAAAGCGGACACGCACTCAAAGAACGCCCATCGCCTCGCTATTGGTCCATAGAATCCAGCAAATCTGCTATTTCGTTTGGTTGGAACCACACTAAGCCAAGTTTCTTCAAGTCTTCTGTGTAATAGAAGCTGATTCCACAGATATCTACAATTCTGGCTTCTAGGGCGAGAGTAATATCATCTATACACTCATCGATTCGACATACAGGTTGATCAAAGTTGGCGATATGAGCAATCAATTGAATTCTGTCTGCAGAAAAACCGTCAACTGCAGCAGGTAACAGTAGAAGAGGAAAACTTCTTTCTAGCCAAGGGTTGCGTTTAATCAGACCTTTAAGAAGGTAAATAAAATAAGCTGCAATCTGATGATTTGTCATTTCACCAGACTGAACTCTGCGACGTGAAATTGCAAGCAGGTTGGAGAAGAATGGTACTTGCAACTGCTTGTGTAACAATCGATAGGGATTTTTCAAGCTCTGTGGAGCTCTACAGTACAAGTGCGGATTTTCTAGTTGATATTTTGCCAAGACTTGCCGTGCTAGCCGGGAAAGATACATTTTGTCGCCATCACAGCTAAAATCAGCGCCGAGTTTGCAATTATTTTGTATCAGGATTTGTGCTGCCCAAATCAAGCTTTGCTGTTCTAATTCCTTAACAACTTGTTGTGCATCAATATCAGGGGTATTTGTCCGAATGAACCACAAGACAGACTCTTTATACAACTGGTGTGAGGTTTCACAAGCCACATATCCGGCTGACTCATTGGAGCGTAAAACCTCTAGCCATTCAGCCATTAATTGGTATAAGACAGCTTTGTTATGAGTTTGAATTGCCTTGACCAACTGCCAAACAGCAGCTTGTTCTTGTGTGGTCCATCTTTGTGGCATACTAATTTCATCCATCCTCTGAATGCAGCCAGTGTTTCGTTTTGGAATTGCAAGCGCTCAAAGACTACTGTGTAGCATAAGAAGGATCACTGTCTTTGTAGTTACTTGTATATTACCAATTAAGTTGGGACAAATGTGATTTTGTAAGGATTTCGGAAAAATTCAAAAGTTAAAAAAATCAATTTTTAAGATCATTTCACAACACTTCATTTGCAATATGTTAGGCTGTGTTACCAACAATATTGGTATAAAGCAGCGATTGATACAGTTTTGGCAACCGATTTAAGCTTTGATGGTTTTGGGGGAATGGTATGTCCTGTTTGGGGTATGCCAAGCAATGCCTGTAAATCTTCAATTGATTTGGTACGTTAGGCGCAAGCTCTGCAGTCACTAAAAACTACGTCTCTTGCTCTGATGAATTTAGGATTGTCAAGAATAGCAACTGTCAAAGCGAGCCGTCTTCCTAAAAGCCTTCGCCGGCACTTTGACATCAAACCTTTACCTGTAGCGCTAGATTTGCTCACCGCCTTTGAGGTCATTGGTTACACTGTCCTTTTGGAATCAGATATTAACATAGGTAGACACAAGGCACAAGGTTGTCTTGATACCAAGGTGGTTTTGGGCGATTGGGCGCAAGCCAGCACTCTCTTGAGCGATTGGGCACGAGGGCACTGGCACCTGTGCGATCGCCTATACAATGCCTTGAAGCAGATTAACCCCAAAGTGCCAACTGTTGCGATTGAAACAGCTATCTCTGGGGTGACTTTCACCCAAAGTTCTAACCTGTTTGAAAATAACCGTCTTTTTCATCAACACCTGACACAAGGAGTTGATGTTGCGTACCAAGAAAATCACCAAACAGTTTATGAAAAAGTTTCGCTGGTTGATGCGTCTAATTTGCTCAACAATGACTGGTTAGTTATTCATCCTTTAACCCTGATTGAGGGAAGTTCCACTCACTGTCTGGATGTGATTGTCTTCATCAACGGGTTCCCATTAGCAGTCATTATCTGTACCGATCCTCAGGACAAAAACGCTACCCTCAAAAAAGCGTATCAGCAACTTCAGTTTTACAAACAACAAATTCCAACCCTGTTTTCCTACAATGCATTCCTGATTATTGCCAACCGAAATCAAGCACGAGTTGGCACTTTAACTTCTGAGTGGGAAGAGTTTCTGCCTTGGCGCACGATTGATAACGAAGACTTTCCGCATCAAGGAGAAACAGAACTAGAAGTGCTGATTCAAGGGATTTTTGACAAACGGCGTTTTCTAGAGTTGATAAACCACTTCATGGTATTTGAGAACAACGGAGTCAGTATCAGCAAACAGTTGCTTTGTCGCCCTTTTTGTACAACGCCATACCCAAAAACAAGCTGTCATTCTTAAGCAAGCAAGTATTTCCCAGTATTCAACATGACAATTATGCCTACGAACTCCAATTGGTATGAGAAAGAACTCATCGAAGAGTTCACTACCATCATCAATCACTCTTTCCCACAAGTTGGGCAATTGTTAAAGCGCTGTCATGTCAAACTCATCCAGTCATTCTGGGGACAACAGAGTGTCCACTTCCTCCCATACATAGCGATTTATTGCCCTAATGAGATAATTGCTGCTGTCAAAGCGCAAATATCTGTATTTAGAGAAGTCGCAAAATATGTAGGAGTTGTTGAGGTTGTCTGTCTGAATGCCACATCCCTGCTGCATGATCCCATGTCCAAGATCAAGCAGGATAATCCTCGCTTGTGGTTAGAACTGTACTGGATTGTCACACAGGAAAAAGGACAGGTCGTATGAAAACTGGGCTTTTTTGCAATTACGAAAATCATCACCATGATGCTCGTCGTGCCATCTCTGAGCAAGTGGCGGTAGTAAAACACGGAGAAAGCTTAGGCTTTGAAGAAGCCTGGGTAACAGAGCACCATTTCAATGATTTGAGTGTTAGCTCGTCTACTTTGATGTTAATGGCACATTTGGCGGGCGTAACTTCAACAATCACGTTAGGTTCGGCAGCAGTGCTGTTGGCGTTTCATAACCCAATTACTGTTGCAGAAGATATTGCCACATTGGATAACCTGTGCGATGGGCGACTTGCTGTAGGAATTGCCAAGGGTGGACCATTTCCCGAGCAAAACAAGCACTTTGCCACACCGATGAGTGAATCGCGTGCCAAGACACTAGAGGCAATGACGTTGATTCATAAACTGTTGTATCACAACGATGTGTCGTTTCAAGGACAATACTATCAGTGCAATGATGTCACGATTTACCCGAAACCTTTACAGAAAAAAATACCAGTGTACCTTGCTACCAGTGATGATGAGGCGATTGGATTTGCTGCCCTTAATTCTTTCGGCTTGATGGGAGGACCACCGTTTTCGCTGGATACACTCAAAAACAATATTGCCAAATACCGCGCTATCAATTCCAGTGGTTCCGATAAGTTCATGCTGGCACGATTCTTTTTTGTTGCCGGTACCAAAGATGAGGCGATCGCTGAGGCTTTACCTTTCATTCGCACTTTTAGTCAAAGAATGAAGATGTTGAGTGCTAAAGCACAAAAGTGTGGCAATAGCAGTCAACACCTCCAAGCTTCTAGTAGTCAAAAAAGTATCTTTGATGAAGACCAATTGTTAGAAAATTCGATAATTGGTGATGTAGCCACTTGCCGAGACAAAATCAAACGATTTCAGGACGAACTCAATTTAGGCACCTTAGCACTGAAACCCGCTTCGTTGAATCTGCAAAAAAACCTAGAGAGTTTGACGCGCTATAACGAAGAGGTACGAACTTATGTGTAAACAACGCAGTGATTAGAAAGGGGTGTTACCATGAATCAACCTTTCCTTCCTCCAGATGATTTGCCTCCAGCTAGAACAACTCTAGTTGATGAAATACTGCACAGACAACTAGAAACAGTTGCTGGCATACGCTTTTACCAAACCTGCGGTCCGATTATGCGGGTTTTGCTGTCGAATTGTCACTGGTATTTCCAAACGAGTTCTGGCATTCTAACGCTAGTGATTGTTTGCTATGACATTGAAAGTTATTGGCATATCACTAACGCTGTTTCCCATATTCTCAAGAGATTGAAGCTGTTTTCAAACAGTGCCAAAATTCGCCTCTGTCCACCAACTGAGTTGGGGACACCGTGGGAAATCGAAGTCAATGAAATGTCAGATGATGAAATCCCGGATGATGAAGATTAATTTCTGTACGTTCGCTCATTTTCAATAAGTGGGAGGGAATTATGTCTTGCACTGCTTGGAGTGTGCCTGATAGAAAGACTCTGGCATTTTCATTAGTGAAAGCATCTGCCGTTGGAGACAGTTTTTTCTTAAACCGCTTCAATATTTACAGTAGCAGCAGGTAGTGAAGCAGGTGTTCTGACTTACTTTCACCGTCACCATTTGGCTACAATCAAACCAAGCCCGAAAAACTCTTGGCGTTCAAAGATTATGGTAGCCATCACCCAACAACCTCCAAAAATGACCATCGAGGAATATCTCGAATGGGAACCTCAGCAAGACGTTCGCTATGAATATGTCAACGGCGAAGTTTTTGCCATGACAGGTGGTACAATTCCCCATAATGATGTTGCACTTAACCTTTACGCAGCTTTACGACCCCATCTACGTTCCAGAGGTTGTCGGGTGAATGTGTCAGATGTGAAAGTGCAAGCCAGTTCCCAGAGCGCTTACTACTATCCTGATGTTATCGTCAGTTGCGACCCTCAAGACCTCAACGCCCGCAAATTTATTCAATTTCCCAAGCTGATTGTCGAAGTCCTCTCTCCAGGTACAAGCGCCAAAGACAGGGGTGAGAAATTCATTTATTATCTTAAAATCCCCACTTTGCAAGAGTATGTCTTGATTGACTCTGAAATAATCTCCGTTGAGTGTTACTCTCGGGGAGAGGCTAAAATGTGGCTTTACTATCCCTACACGAGTGGAGATATTATCACTCTATCAAGTATTGAATTTGAATGTCCTATTGAATTGCTGTATGAAAGTGTTGTATTTGGAACCGAAGAATAAAGCCCCCATATGGGGGCTTCAAAGTTTCATACTGTAGCTTCCAAATAGTTGACAACTATCTCAAAAAGAATTTGTTAATCAATAGCAACTATCACATCGGAAGATTTAATAATGGCGTATGCCTGCTTTCCTTCTTCCAGTTGAAGCTTTTCTGCTGATGACTTGGTGATGATTGCGGTGACTTCTACTCCAGGAGCGATTTCCAACGTTACCTCGGTGTTGACAGCTCCATCCACAACTTTTTTCACAGTAGCTTTAAGCGCATTACGAGCACTTACTTGCATCTTTTGATGTCCCCTGTATCCGTTTCAACTCAATAATACTAGCAACTATTGACTCTTATAATTAACATCTTGACCGCCAACCTTACTATTTTTAACTTTTGCTTAAGGTATAAAAAACCATTGCTCAGTCTTACACAGTATTAATTGAGCTAAAAATCCTGCTAGTCAAAGGTTTTGGGATTAGCCTATGTTGAGGTTGTGACTACTGGAACGCTTTACATGATAGGAGGATTCGTGACAGATTAAGAAAATTGCACTTTTGTCAAGTGCCTAGAGGAAAAGGAGTTGAATGAAGTTAGTTTATCTAAGTTTGTTGAGAGATGGGGACGGCATAAGACAGCTGCAATGCATTATTCATCCCCACCAAAGGCGTAGGGGTTTGTGGTTTCATCGCTGTAAAATCAGGGTTTTAGGAGAAAGTAAATTTAGGATGTCATATTGCCATGACTGCAATTACCATCAACTTTAATAATGTTGTTAAACTAAGCGACGAGCAATTTTACCAACTGTGTCAAGATAATCCCGAAGTCAAATTTGAGCGCAACGCCAAGGGAGAATTGATTGTCATGCCACCAACGGGGGGAGAAACAGGAAAACGTAACGCGAAACTTACTGCACGATTTGTTTTGTGGAACGAACAAACACAACTGGGTGAAGTCTTCGACTCCTCCACTTGCTTTAAACTCCCCAACGCTTCTGATCGCTCTCCCGATGTATCCTGGATACAATTAGAGCGGTGGAACGCACTGACACCCGAACAGCGTGAGAAATTCCCACCCATCGCCCCAGATTTTGTGTTGGAGTTGATGTCTCCATCCGATAGTCTTAGCGTTGTTCAAGCCAAAATGCAAGAATATATGGATGCAGGCGTAAAATTGGGTTGGCTTATCGACAGAAAAACTGGGCGTATCGAAATTTATAGACAAGGGCAAACAAAAGAAGTATTGGAGTTCCCCACAAGCTTATCTGGACAAGAGATATTACCTGGTTTTGTTTTGGATTTACAGATTGTGTGGGGTTAATTGCAATTCCAAACAAGCTAAAAATTTTCTAAACAATATCATTATCAGGACTTACGCAAAGTCGAGAATGTCATACTGAGCGAAACGGAGTGTAGCGAAGTATCTCGGAGATTCTATGTCTTTCAGACACGCTTCGCGTTGGCGCAGCCTGCGCTTTGCCTTCGTTTCGCTAGCGCTACACTCAGAATGACAGTTTTTCGTTAAAATGCGTAAGTCCTGATTATTTTTGTAGTAGCAATTTTTTATATACTAGATAAAAAATAATGTTTATGAATCCTTTTTATAGGGTTTGACAGATTTGGCTATACCTTGTTTTAGAATAGGTTTAGTGTTTTGTCTTGGTGAGGGGGTAAGATCCTGTGCCAAGTTTAGTAGTGTTGGGTGGTTTGGTGCGATCGCAAGTGCTTTTTTACAGTACATTCTTGCTTCATCAACTCTGCCAAGTTTCAACAGTGCGCGACTTAAATCTGATGTGACGATGGTCAAACCTGTTTCATTTTTTAAATTTTCGTCGATTTCAAAACCTTTTATAAGTTGAATAACAGCTTCTTCTAAGTTTCCATATGCGAGTAAAATTTGACCCATTGCAGTATAAACTTTTGCTAGATGTTCTTGGTCGCCTAATTGCTCGCCTAATTTGATACTTTCTTGGAAATACATCAGCGCTAATTTATGCTTTTTCTCTCCTCCCTGTTTGTGTAATACTCTACCCAGGCTGTTAAGAATTATTGCTTGTCCGCGTTGGTCTTGCTGTTTTGTAGATAAGTCGTAACATTGTCGGAGGATTTTCTCTGCTTCATTCCATTTTTGTTGATTTCTTAGTACTCTGCTTAGGGTAGTAAGGGCAATTGATAGAGATTTTAGATCATCTAAATCGACACAAATATCTTGGCTGCGTTTTAATATTTCTTCAGCTTCTTCCCATTGACATTGTAATTCTAGAATCCTAGCCAAGCAGTTTAAACCGATTGCTTCTGAGTGTTTATCATGGAGTTGTTGGTTGATTTTAATTTGATCGCGAAATTTATCAGCGGCTTCATCGAGTTTATTTTGCTGCTGTAAAACACCACCTAAGCCGTTTAAACCGATTGCTTCTGAATGTTTATCATCGAGTTGTTGGCTGATTTCAATTTGACGGCGAAATTTATCAGCGGCTTCATCGAGTTTGTTTTGCTGCTGTAACACACCACCTAAGCAGTTTAAACTTATCGCCTCAGAGCGTTTATCATTGAGTTGTTGGCTGATTTCAATTCTGCGGCGAAAAGCATTGACAGCTTCATCGAGTTTGTTTTGCTGCTGTAAAACACGACCCAAGCCGTTTAAACCGATTGCTTCTGAATGTTTATCATCGAGTTGTTGGTTGATTTCAATTTGACGGCGAAAAATATCGACGGCTTCATCGAGTTTGTTTTGCTGCTGTAAAACACCACCTAAGCCGTTTAAACCGATTGCTTGTGAGCGTTTATCATCGAGTTGTTGGCTGATTTCAATTTGACGGCGAAAAACATCAACGGCTTCATCGAGTTTGTTTTGCTGCTGTAAAACACCACCTAAGCAGTTTAAACCGATTGCTTGTGAGCGTTTATCATCGAGTTGTTGGCTGGTTTCAACTCTGCGGCGAAATTTATCAGCGGCTTCATCGAGTTTGTTTTGCTGCTGTAAAACACCACCCAAGCAGTTTAAACCTCTTGCTTCTTGGCGTTTATCATCGAGTTGTTGGCTGATTTCAATTTGACGGCGAAAAACATCAACGGCTTCATCGAGTTTATTTTGCTGTTGCAAAGCAATTCCTAAGCTATTTAGTACAATTGACAAACCATCTGGTTCATCTAATATTTCTTGGATAGCTAAAGCTTGTTTGAAACTATCTACAGCCTGATCCAATTTGTGTTGTCGCCGTTGTATACCTCCAAGGGTAGTAAGCCAATTTGCATGACTCCGATGACGGATTTGCTCAATTTTGATTTTTTGCAGTATTCCCGAAATAGGGGCTAGTACTACCTCAGCATTCAGATGTTCTTTTTCCAGAGAAAGATACTTTGCTTGTTGAATGCGGAATTTAACTACCAATTCCCAATTCTCAAATCGTTCCGCTAAAAGTTGGAACCTGAACATGAATGCTACTGCTTGCTTCCAGTAGCCATATTTTTCAAAAAATTCTTGCAGCTGGGATGCAAATTCATAGTCAGCACTTTCTTGATGTTGCAACCAATCAGCAACCAAAATAATACCGTTAATATCCTCTGCGATCGCACTATTAATAAAACCAACATCGCTGGATTTAACTAAATTGATAAAAAATTGAGCGTGTCTAGTTGCTGCATCATGTCGCAATCCGCGTTCAACTGCCAACTCTTGAGCAAACGCACGAATTAACGGATGGAAAACAAATCGATTCTCTCCCACCTCAGCATAGTTAAGTAGCGAAAACCGACATAAGCAATCGAGGTCATCTTGTGCCGTAAGTTCATCACTATAATTACCTGTTGCTGTTGCAGAACGTCGAGAAAATCCATCCTCGGCACAAACACTTAAGCAGGAAAAAAAATCAATTTGCTCTGGCTGAAGTTCTTTTAAGCTAAGTGAGAAGCAAGCACGAACATCCAAATGTTCATCTTTTGCAATTCTTAATCTTGCCAATCGTCTTTCTTCTCGCAATGAAGCCGCATAGTCTGCGAGACGACGATTTGGGTTCAACTTTAGCGCAGCGCCGATAATTTGTAATGCTAGGGGTAAATAGCCTGCTAACTCGATAATTTCTTCAGATATTTGAGGTTCGGCTGCGATGCGCTTTTCGCCTAATAGCTTTTGCAGCAGGAGTAATGATTCTGCTTTCGAGAGCGGTTTAACTTCAATTCTACCTTGATCGGGAATATCTAACGAAATGGACAACAAGCGATCGCGTGTGGTGATAATAACCGCGCATCTGTTGCCATCTGGATATAATTCCTTAATAATATTGGCATCTTCAGCATTATCGAAAATCAACAGTATCCGACGATGAGCAAACACATCTTGCATGATGCTTTTTGCGTCTCGCTCATCTTCCGGTTCTACTTCTTCTCCACAACGCCGAGCAAAATCACGAGCTATGGTGTCTGCATCTTTACTATCAACCCGCAAACCAATGACACCATCAGGAAAATCTGCTTTGTGTAACGTAGCGAAGTGACAAGCAAGCGCTGATTTGCCGATACCCCCAGTACCAGCCAAACCAGCGATGCTACACAGTTTGGTTCCTTGACGATCAATCAGGAGTTCTTGAAGTTGCTGCAATTCTTCGTCTCTACCAGTAAAACTAGAGACATCTTTTTGTGGCAATATAAAAGGTATTTGAAAAGGCAGAGACGTTAAATTATTAGCTTTTTTCTGCCTTTCGCTTATTTCTGCTTCTAATCTGTTAATTTCTTTGTTACATTCATCAATATCGCATTGAAGAGAAAACTTTTGATTGTAGTCTGCCGTTTTAGTTTTTTCTAACTCAAAAAAGTCACGCTTTTTTCGCAAATGATTAAGCGCTTCTTCTAAACTAGCAAACTCCTCTAGCTTCATCCTCTACCTCTAAAGAGCGATTTTACCTGTTGCCATGACCGAACCATTAAAGCTTCCGTATCCATTTCCAACTCATAGGATGCAATAGCCGGGACAATAGGTAGAGCTACTTTCAACTTTGCACTTGCCGTTTTTCCTGGTTCATCAAGCTTGGCACGAATTTCTGTTAACAAACACAGCAACTCATCGGGGTAGTTAATCGAACGTTGCATTTCCAAACGTTCAACAGCTTCGATAACCCGCATCAAAGCATTTTCGGCTTGCAAATCCGAAATAAAATAAGCATCAGCCCCTTGATAAAGGAGTTGTCCATATTCAACCTCATACTTGCGAATATCTGGTAAGATTTCTCGCTTTATTCGCATCTTCAATTCGGTTTTAGCTGGGGTACTAGCTGTCACAACGAGTTCCTTTTGAAATTCCCCAAGCTTCTCGTATAAAATTTCTAAAATATCTTCGAGAGAAGTTAATCGTTGACGGCTAATTTCTTGAGACCGCATAAGTAATTGTATTTATTCAAGATAATCGTGTTTATACGTATTATTCCTGATTATAACCAACTTATCCGGTTTAATTAGCTTTCCCTTAAGCGGACAATTACTTAAATAGAGAAAATTCGGGGCGTTATCATGAAAGCTCTTTATACCAAGTTGCAGTCATAGAGACAAGTTGTCATGCTGAGGGTAACGAAGCGTGAAGGGAAGCATCTCGCGAGATTCTTCCCTATGTCTGCGGCACGCACTCGCGAACGGTCAGAATGACATATTTGAACGCAACTTGGTACTTAGTACAGCATTTCATTAATTCGTAACGTTTTTAAACGCTGAGGAACGCTGAGGTAAACGCAGCGAAAAGTTCTGCAGGAGGGTTTCCCGACCTAGGAAACTTTTCAAGACAAAGGTACACAGAGTCTTCGTTCAAGTTTTCGCTATGAACTTATAAAATCATGTACTTAGTACCAACGCTGCTACCGTCCTTGAAAGACCCGCACCTAGATTTTACGCGCTCAATGAGTCGTCTGCATCTGTTCGGCAGCGGTTCTGGGTATTGCACTCAACCTTTTGAGATGATCGCTGTTGCACAATTGTAGCTAAACTAGGTCGCCCTGTAAGCGAAAGTCGCAAGTCTGCCCAAATGCCATATAGAAAATTAGCGATCGCGCCTACAATTGGCAATTTGGTCGCAGCATAAACCCAGCCCATTCCTAAAGTTTCGTAAACGCGGCGAAAAACTTCAACATTTTTAACTAGCGTTCCTTCTGGCAACACAGCATGGATGCGCCCCATTGCAGTTTCGTAGTCAACTCCGCCATTTTCTTGGGGGTTATAGTCATCAGCTGCAATATCCACAAACGCTACCAGTCCCCGATCGGCATCACGTTTCATCAAAAAGTTAACTTCGCGCACGCACAAAGGACATTCACCGTCATACAGCAGTTTTATTTTCCACGATGGTGGCTGGTTGAGGGGGTTATCAGAACTGTAGGATTGGGTTTGTAGTGAGGACATTATTTTCGTTTTTAATAAGTTTATTTCAGTTGTGCTACAAATGCCTGCCGTTTGGCTCCATCACTATTTTTAACTTTTGCTTACAGCAGTTTCCTGTAAGGTGGGCATTGCTCAGCAATATCTTACAGCGCTTTTCAAGTAAATAAACCACGGGGTAGGGGCTGTTCTCTGCCCATTGGTGTCAACTTAACCTAAAACCCTGTCTTTAATCTCGTTTCCAGGTTCCACCTGGAAATGCCGTTGAAGCGGCTCTGCCGCTGTTAAGACAGGCAGAGCCTCAAGTTATGCATTCCCAGCCTGAGGCTGGGAACGAGGCAAATACATCAAGAAATAAGAACCACAGATGGACACAGATGTAGGCGTAAGCCGTGCCGTAGGCTACACAGATAAATAATTACTGCATCGAAACGAGAAGCGCTATATTTCCCTGTCTATGAGGCGTAACGCCCCTGAAATTATAACTGCTCGGTTCAGCTATCCCCTATGATGTTGAAATTTTTGGCTCTTGTATTCATGCAAGTGAACATTATTCCACCACATGGACTTTTACGAGGAATGCCCCGAAGTTCCGGCTTGTTGCGAAACCCTTTCGGCAGAGCCGGCACGAGGGAAACCCTCCCGCAGCGCTGCCTCACTGCAGGACTTCTCTCCACCCGAAGATTTGTGGTCTCATCATTGGAAAAACGCTGTAACGTATAAAAAACCATTGCTCTTGAGAGCCAAGCATCTACTCCATTAAAATCAGCCGCAAAGGATCTAAACGAACATACCAAGGCATGGGTTGGTCTTTGAGAGTTGCCCATTTTTCCTTAAACACCTCCGCCTGTAAGTGATAATCACTATGACTAGTAGATGGATGATGGAGTTTGAGAAACAGCGTCATCCGGTGTGGTGTTTCGCTCGTTCTCACCAGCCAACAGGGAAAGGTGTTTTCATGGGATAAGTCGTTCGTGAGAATGATCTGATGGGCACGAATTCCCACATTGGATAGAGCGTCTGGGATAGGTTCAATGACACGGAGGGTACAACCCCAATCAATCGCTTCCACCTGCCCTGATGTGACAGCAACCGCACTTGAGAAGTTCTTACATCCTGTTAATTGAGCTACACCAACAGTAGCGGGACGCTCAAAAATCTCGTGTTTGGTGCCATAATGAGCTGCTTTTCCTTTCTCTAGAACAAGCAAATTAGGACAAACCCGATACGCCTCTTCCATATTGTGGGTGACAAATAGAGTAACGCCTTCGTAATTCGCTAGCGTTTCTATCATTTGCTGTTCCAGTTGGCTTCGCAAGTGCGTATCTAGTGCAGAAAAAGGCTCATCTAGTAACAGTGCTTCTGGTTGACTTGCTAAGGCTCTTGCGAGTGCGACTCGTTGCTGTTGACCGCCAGAAAGTTGATGCGGATAACGGTCAGAATATCCTTGCAATTGTACTGTGATTAATTGGGCTTCTATTTGTTGCTTAATAGCTGTGGTAGAAAGTCCTTTGGATAAGCCAAAGGCGATGTTTTGCCCTACCGTCATGTGCGGAAACAGGGCATAATTCTGCACTACAAAACCAATGCGGCGATCGCGCGGTGGCAAATTAATCCCCTGTTGAGAGTCAAACAACACCCGCCCATTTAGAACAATGCGACCGGAACTTGGAGTTTCTATCCCAGCGATGCAGCGCAAAATCATGCTCTTTCCGGCTCCAGATCCTCCCAACAATCCCAAAGGTTGCTGAAGAGTACTAAAACACACTTGCAAGGTGAACCCAGGGAGCTGTTTTTCAATGTCAACAAACAGCCCAGAAGAAGACGCTCTGACGCTCTGACGCTCTGATGC
>NZ_JBAHYJ020000082.1:0-27159 GCF_036697665.2 Scytonema sp. PRP1
GTGCAGCATGAGTTTGAGTATGTGATTTGGCGATCGCTCTTGCATGCCCCACCCTTAGAAACGCTCCTGGGTGAACTGGTCGCCTTTGTGTCTGACTTTGGGGAAAGTTCTACTGAGATAGCACGGCTGATTTATTACCTGCGCTCTAGAAGATGCCTGCTGATTTTGGACAACATGGAAACTATTCTGGAGGCAGGTGAGGCTGGACAATTCCGCGCAGGTTATGAAGGATATGGCGAACTGCTCAAAGTGATTGGAGAAACTGCCCACTCTAGTTGCTTAATCCTCACGAGTCGGGAAAAACCGTCGGAGATTGCCGTTAATGAGGGCGATAAGTTGCCAGTCCGCTCGCTACGTTTGAATGGTTCACCTCAAGCAGCGATCGCTTTGCTTGATGCCAAAGGACTTGTAGGTGCCGATGCCCAAAAGCAGCAGTTGTGCGATCGCTACAGCAACAATCCTCTAGCAGTAAAAATTGTGGCTACCTCAATTCAAGACCTGTTTGACGGGGATATTGGGGCATTTTTGCAACAGAACACTTTTGTTTTCAATGGCATTCGGCGATTGCTAGACCAGCATTTTGAGCGCCTCTCTCCTCTGGAGAAGAGCATCATGTACTGGTTGGCGATTAATCGCGAAGGAACGACCATTGCTGAGCTAGAGTCAGACATGGTACCTACAGTGCCTCGGGGAAAATTGTTGGAAGCTCTAGAAAGTCTGTGGGCGCGATCTCTAATCGAGAAGGCTGCGCCTACGCTGCTGGAAAAACAGTCTTGCCGCTACACGCAACAACCTGTGGTGATGGAGTACGTGAATGAAAACATAATTGAGTCATTTTGTCAAGAAATTACCACAGAAGAACCCGGATTATTGCTTAGCCATGCTCTGATCAAAGCAACAGCCAAGGAGTATGTCAGAGAAATTCAGATTCGCCTGATTTTAAAACCGATTACAGACAGGCTCCTGACGACCTTAAAATTTAAGAAAAATCTCGAAGCTAAACTGGAGCGCATTTTAGTCAAACTGCAAGCCGAATTTCCTGGCGCTACTGGATATGGCGGCGGTAATCTAATTAATTTATCGAGTCAACTCAAAATTAATTTAGCTTCCTTCGATTTTTCAAATCTGACAATTTGGCAAGCAGATCTCCGGCGGGTGAATTTGGCTGGTGTTAATTTCCAGAACGCCGCTTTTGCTAAGTCTGTGTTCGCCCAAACCTTAAGCAGTGTTTTGTCGGTGACCTTTAGCCCCGATGGCAAACTGTTAGCGACGGGCGATGTAGATGGTATCATCAGTTTATGGCAAGTGACAAATTGTCAACAATTGTTGACGTTGAAAGGGCATTGTGGTTGGGTATGGGCGATCGCCTTCAGTCCGGATGGTCGTACCCTGGCTAGTAGCGGTAATGACTTCAGTGTGCGGTTGTGGGATGTCGCTTCTGGCCGTTGCGTAAGAGTTTTGCAGGAGCACACCAGTGGAGTCTGGTCGGTCAGCTTCAGCCCAGATGGCAAGACCCTGGCGAGTGGCTCTCAAGACTCCAGTGTTCGGTTGTGGGATGTTGCTGACGGTGCGTGCCTCAGAGCGTGGCACGGTCATGCTGGTTCAGTATGGACAGTCACGTTTAGTCCCGATGGTCAAACCCTGGCGAGTGGCTCTCAAGACTCCTCGGTTCGGCTGTGGGATGCAAAAACAGACCACTGCGTAGGAGCTTTGCACGGTCACAGCGGTGGAGTACGCTCACTAGCTTGGAGTCCAGATGGACAGACGCTGGCGAGTGGCAGTCATGATTCCACTGTACGGCTGTGGGATGTACGTTCTGGTGTAGAACTAAAGGATGCAACGTCTGTACATATCTTGCACGGTCATAGCACTGAGGTACGCTCAGTAGCCTGGAGTCCGGATGGTCGGACGCTCGCCAGTGGAAGTAATGACTCCTCGGTACGGTTGTGGGATGTGGCTTCTGGCCACTGCGTAGGAGCTTTGCAGGGTCATAGCAGTGGAGTACGCTCAGTAGCTTGGAGTCCCGATGGTCGTACCGTGGTCAGTGGAAGTTATGACGCCTCAGTGCGGTTGTGGGATGTGCGCGACGGCGAAGCCTTAAGAGCTTTGCAGGGTCACAGCAGTGGAGTACGTTCAGTAGCTTGGAGTCCGGATGATCGAACCCTTGCTAGTGGCAGTTTAGATTCCCTAGTTCGGTTGTGGGATGTACGTAACGGTGTAGAACTTTCAGATGCAACGCCTGTACATATCTTGCATGGTCACAGCAATACGGTATACTCCGTCACCTTCAGTCCGGATGGTCGTACCCTGGTCAGTGGCAGTGATGATTCCTCAGTACGGTTGTGGGATGTGTCACAACGTAGGTGCCTACTGGCGTTGCAGGGACACAGCTGGGTACACTCAGTAGCTTGGAGTCGGGATGGTCGTACCCTCGCCAGTGGAAGTTATGATTCCTCGGTGCGATTGTGGGATGTGCGTTCTGGTGTAGAGACATTGCATCCGAGAGTTCTACATATCTTGCACGGTCACAGCAGTTTGGTCCCCTCAGTCAGCTTTAGTCCAGATGGTCGGACGCTTGCCAGTGGCAGTGCTGACCAAACAGTTCGCTTGTGGGATGTCACTGACGGTGCGTGTCTCAAAGTTTTGCATGGTCACACCGACTGGGTATGCTCAGTAGCTTGGAGTCCGGATGGTCGTATCCTTGCAACTTGCAGTAATGACTCCTTGGTGAAGTTGTGGGACGTTGCTGACGGTACGTGTCTCAAAGTTTTACACGGTCATACCAGTGGAGTATGGGCAGTAGCTTGGAGTGCGGATGGTCGTATCCTAGCTAGTGGCAGTGCTGACCAAACAGTTCGCTTGTGGGATGTCGCTGAAGGGAAATGTCTCAAAGTTTTGCAAGGTCACACCAGTTGGGTACGCTCAATAGCTTGGAGTCCGGATGGTCTGGTACTCGCCAGTGGCAGCCAAGATGAGACGATCAAGCTTTGGGATGTCAAAACGGATGAGTGCAAAAAAACGCTGATAGCTGATCGGCTATACGAGGGGATGAACATCACTGGTGTTACAGGTTTAACTGTAGCGCAGAAAGCTACACTCAAAGCTTTAGGGGCAGTGGAGTTTTGTTGAACTGATCGGGTGAATCAATCAAATATTTCAAATAGCTACGTTCTTAAGCTGCGCACACTAACTACAAATGCAGATTCAGTCACTTGGAATGTAGGCACTCAAGAATACTAACTGGTTCACCATTTCTTCAGCGGATTTGGCTGCCATAAGTTTTAAGACTCGTCGCATTTGCTCACCCACCGAGTATTCTTGTGATGAAATAACAATTCCAGTATGAGTTCGTCGTTCAGCCATGTAGACGCTGTGCAACTGGCAGAAGTCTCCAACGTTAAACGTATACAAGACTCGCTGCTGCTCAGTTGCAAGAATCAACTGGTCTGCATCACTGAAGCTAGTTGTACCAATTTCTCCAACAGTTGTAACGTCTACCCCTCTCGCTCTTAAGGCTCTGACAAACTGCCGATCCATTGAATCTTCATCGATAAATAGGCGAATCAGACTCATGCTAGTTGACCCATCTCGGCAGCAAGTCGCTCGTAGTCTGCTTTTTCAGCACTCAGGTAAGCTTCAATTTCTTCTCGGTTGGCATGGTAATAGGTCAAAGCTGCATAAACTTGAGCCAAGGTCAGATTACCCATCCGCTCGACAATTTCTTCTGCATTTAGTCCCATCTTGTACCAAGCTGCAATCCGCTGAACAGAAACCCTGGTGCTAGCAATCCGAGGACGACCGCCGCAAATTCCGGGTGTGTGGACAATCAGTGTGCCAATGTCGATAACAGATTGCATAAACTTTACTGACTCGCCTTCTGCTTTCATCATAACCAAGCAAGATGAAACCCCTTCCTCCACTGGTTGGGAAACGGAACAGGCTAACGATCAATCTCACTGACCGGAGACAACCTCCGCATCCCACCGATAACTCTGGTACGTTCTGGTGCAGCGACTAGTTAGACAGCTTGGCATATACTTGTAGTTATCTTCACCCATTTTCAGATATTCTTAATCCTACCCGTGACCTTAGAAGTAGAGTTCCAACGGTTTCTTTATCAAAGCCTAATTCCTTTAGCAGCAATATTTCAATAAGAACCTTTAGCCTCTGAATTTGCAAGCGAAAATCTTTACCGTATACATCTTCGTTATATCCACTACCATGAGATAGGTTATTTCTAATTTTTACAATCTTGTTAACAAAATCATCTCTAGATTTACCATCCAAAAACACATTGAAGGCTTTTTCAGATTTTTTAAGATGCTTAATAATTTCTTGAAGGCTTGCACTCTTTAATAAGCTCATTATTTTTACACTTAAACTGGTATGATTGCTGTTCTTTAATTTGCTTTTCAGCCATCCTTTATAGTTTTCTTCTTGAACTTGATTAATAATTACCTCTACCATTTCTAAATATTCATTTTCAGGTTTTTCAATCTTCTTTATATTAGGATTTAGATTCTTTTGACAATAAGATTCTAGAGCTTGAATCAAGCTAAGAAATTCCTGTTGAGGATAATATGAATCAGGATTTTCCAATGTTCCAAAATAGAGTTCAGAAATTGTTCCTAAATCTTTTACTTTATTAAACCAATTTTTAACAAAGAACTCAAAATTATCTGAAATATCACGAAAAGTGAAAAACATCTCATGCCAAGACAATTTGGACTCAGTAATATCGTTTTCTGGAATTGCTAACTTTCCTAATATCCTAACAACTGATGTTTGACCATCTTTTGATATAAAACCGTTCATGACTAATGGAAAAACTGGCTTTGTGATTCCTAGCGTTAAAAAGTTTCGTATATAACGCATTACTTGTCTATATTCTTTATAGTGCTTTTCTTCAGAAGACTCTATGGTTAAAAATACTTTTCTATCAACTGTTATCTTTTCAAAGAAGTTAACGCTTTTCCCACAGCGAATATCAATTGATAGGCGATAGTTGTTGTCAACAGATGCTTGAGCAAGTTGCTCCCAAGCTTTATATACTAAATGCTCTTCACTATCTTCTGAGTGTACAAAATCAAATGTTTTAAGATTTACCCATTCATTGACGCATGAGTAATGTATGGAAATACTGTTAAACTTTACGTCTGAATCAGTACAAAAATGGATATCTGAGAAAATTAAGTTTACGCAATAAAGAGAAACTTCAATACTTCCATGTCTCATTTCCTTCTTTGTTAGAAAGCAATTGTATAAAGTTATCTCTCCTTTGAGAGTAGTGCCTAATATAAGTAAAGGCTGATCCGAATCATTGCCTTCAGCCAGACTGCTGAAGTCACCTATTAGCTCTAGTTCGCCGCCTTCAGAAGGAGTGAAGCTGCAAATTCCAGCTAGTTTCTCACTAGGATTATTGGGCAACCACCAAAATCCTTTGAAGTCAAAACTCTCCATCAAATTTAACTGGGTCTGTTGATTAAAGGATTGGGCAATGGATATTATAACCAGCGCGTATGCATCACTAACAGCCTTGCGGTAATTTAATGTTATTCTGTGAACTCGAGTAGTAAACAGCCTGGAGCTACACTTACAGATTACTTGATTTCGGATCTTAGTTCAGAGTCAAGTAGATAGTTAGCTAATCTCGATAGCCATCGTAATCTCGGTAGTTGTAATCTCGGTTAGTTCGGCGGGGTCTGCCGTCCCTAGAACAGATTCGCCGGGTTTGATTTTCTGCCACCCATCCTGGTTCTGGAGCATAAATTTCCAGCCAATCGCCTTGCTGTCCGATAACTTCTAACTCCGTGCCGTTAGGCAGCATGGTAATCAAGTTGTTAAAGCGAACTTTGGGTGCTGATCGAACATCGACGTAGCCGTCCCAGTGCTTTGCAACCGTTCGACAAGATCCTGCTTGAGCTATTTGGGTAGAACTGGTTAGGAAACAAGTGAGGAGTGTTGTTACACTCAGGCTCATAGGAGCTAATAACCTAGTGAATTGAACGGGAGATTGAATGCGGTTCATTGAAATATTCCCTTTTAGCTTCGCTGTCTTGCTTGGGGCGCTGTCTTTAGCGTCATAACTAAATCGTGTGGTTGTCGCTTGTTTGCCACCTCGCCTGATCGGTTTGCGCGATTGATTCATCTGATCGGGTGAATCGACTGATGGAAGAAACAGACGCGTTAGCAGGAAGTGGTGAAGTCGTGAAACCAGTGACCCTAATATCAAAGAGGCTTCTAGCTGTACGAGAAATCAATAATCACTGTTTGAAATGAGCAATGGCTAGGTCAATTCCCACTCTGCAACTGATCAGCAAACGCATAATGAAAAGTGTTCACCTTTGCTTACCTGTCAGGATGTCCTTTGCTCGTTATCTCGATACGCTTCGAGCGATTTGGCAACCCGCACAATCTATGGTTTCCGAGGAGTTTTTGGCGTGGCGGCATCGCTTTTTGTTCAACCGTGTTCGTTTACTGGTTTGGGTTGTCCTAATTGTGTTGTTGTTGGTGACAATCCTCAACCTGACAATCAACATTCCCAGCCTCAATGCTTTGGGTAATCCACAGATGGCATTTGGTGCAGAAAGAACCTTGAGGTATATGCTGACGAGTGGAACTCAGATTGTAAGTGTACTGCTGTGTCTGCTGCTCCTCAAGCATCCCAGTATGCGCGCTCACCCAGAACGGTTATTTTTGCTGTTTGCTTGGTCTGTTCTGCTATCACCTCAAATCATCGACACCTTTTATAAAGAAGCCCGATTTGACGCAGGTGATTGGATTCTGTTTTATGCTATCCAAGCAATCCTGATTCCGGTGCAATGGCGGTTGCATATTTTATCACAAGTGGTTGTCTTGGGCTATTTCACCCTTGTAGTACTGCTAGGGTTGAGAGATCCTGATGTGTCACTCTCAGCAACGTATGTACTAGGAGGTTTTTATGCTGTTTTGATTTGCTTTGTAGCGGATCTAGGGGTGTTTCTCTACGAACGTTCCTTGCAACGGGAATTGAAAATGCGGCAACAACTGCAAGTGTTTCTCCATGCGGTTTCTCATGATTTGCGAAATCCCGTGTTGGGCATGGTGATGACATTAAAAAGCTTTTTGAAGCCATCGGGTGAAGATGCAAAGATTCCTCAAGAACTACTCGAGCAAATGATTGCAAGTGGCGATCGCCAAGTTGAACTGATTAACTCGCTGCTGTCCGCCCATTCCACACAGTTGCATGGCATTGTCCTTCACCGTCAGCCAATCAGACTGGATACGTTAGTGAATTCAATCATCACTGATTTTCAGCCATTCTTTGGGCAAGCACAAACAACGTTAACTCAGGTCATCTCGCCTGACTTGCCATTGGTGAATGCTGATCCACTACATCTGCGGCGGGTATACGAAAACTTGATTTCCAACGCGCTGCGGTACAACCGTCCTGGCTTCCATTTGACGTTTAGTGCAGAAGTTATTGAAGGGAAGCAGAAAGGCAAAGGTTCTAGGCGGCGGAGAATTTTTCACCCCAAAGCTAACAGTCAAAACCTAACAGCTAAAAGCCAGTGGGTTCGCTGTACGGTGAGTGACAATGGTGTTGGCATGACTCAGCAGCAATGCGATCGCCTCTTTGAGCTTTACACGCGTGGTCCCGACAGGCGACAATCCCTTAGTCTCGGCTTAGGACTCTATATGTGTCGGCAAATTATTACCGCGCATGGTGGTGAGATTGGCGTGATCAGCAGTCCGGGTCATGGCTCCACGTTTTGGTTTACACTGCCCGTCTAGTAGTAAGTTCACGATGAACGTCAATAATATACATACCAATCAAACCGCCAGCAAGCACACCCGTCTAGCTGCCTTTTGGGCTGTCCTGGGTGCGCTGGGGACCCTTGCTGTTTTCCCTTACCTGGCAACACTCAACCAGTCGTCAACTGCATCACTGCCTGTGCCGTTACCTGTATTAGCAATCGCCAGCGCCACCCAAAGCGGCGTTCTCCTTTTCATCCTGGGCTGGATTGGGCTACGGTTGGGGCGATCGCTAGGACTCGACACTCCCTTTGCGCGTGCCTTTGTTTATGGGTTAAAACCACCCGCCCTATCGAAACGCGCCATTAATTTTGCACTGATCAGCGGTTTTTTAGGAGGATTTGTCATCCTTGGGCTGGCTTTCCTGTTTCAACCCTTTATGCCGCAAACAGCACAGTCTACAACTCTGAACATTGCCCTGTGGAAGCGCGCACTGGCTTCTTTTTATGGCGGGATTACGGAGGAGCTATTACTGCGCCTATTTTTGATGACGCTGATTGCCTGGGTTTTCTGGAAGATTGGGCTGCGAGAAGGGGAACAACCCTCACAACTCGGCTTCTGGCTAGCGATCGCGTTCTCTGCCTTACTGTTTGGCGTTGGTCATCTGCCAAGCGCTGCTGCCCTCTGGTCATTGACCCCAATTGTCATTACCCGAACGATGCTGCTGAACTCCCTGCTGGGAATAGCATTTGGCTTCCTCTACTGGCGCTGGGGCTTAGAATACGCCATGTTGTCTCATTTCTGTGCGGATATCGTGCTGCATATCATCGGTGGTAGTTAAGGCACCTATCCGACTAAGCCTGATCGCAACGCCACCACAGCCGCTTGCACTCGGTCATTCACCAGCAGCTTATTCATGATTCCTCGCACATAAGTTTTAACAGTGTGTTCGCTTAGGTACAACGCCTTGGCAATGTCTGGATTGCTGCAACCATCCACAATCAGCCGCAACACCTCCAGTTCCCTGTCTGATAGTGTTCCGGGAGGAATGGATGGAGTGGGTTTTGTCGCTCTTGGAGGTGGTTTGAGCTGGTCAATGACAGACTGAGCCACTTGGGCATCTAGGTAAGTTGCTCCTTCATGAACCACAGCGATCGCTTTGACTAACTGCTCCGCACTCGTTCCTTTGACACAGTAGCCTTCAGCACCACTGGAAAGCGCGGCAATCACCTCAGTTTGAGAGGTATGGGACGTGAGCATCACGACCTTCACATTCGGTAAGACTCGCTTAATTTCTTGTGTAGCAGCAATTCCATCCATATGGGGCATCCCAACATCCATCACAACCACATCCGGCTGGAGGGCTACAGCGGCTTCCACGCCGAAATATCCATCCTCTGCCATGCCAACAATTTCAAGCTGAGGTTGGCTAGAGAGCGAATGTTTCAGTCCAATCCGCATCATGGGGTCATCTTCGACAATCAAAATTCGTAGCGTTAGTTGCTTAGGTTCCTCACTCATATGAAAGCTTAACTAAATAATTTTCTTAACAGAAGAGTTACAATTTCGTTTTATTAGTTTAGTGAGTAACCACGAATAATCTGAGTCAGGTCAGCGGTTTAAAATTTTATCTTAAATGTCATGTTATTGAGGGAAGCACCCTGTTTGCATATTATTATATGCAAAAAAATTTTGTGATAGATAATTGCGCTTCTAATTTGCTCGTCCTTAACCAATGCGCGTCCAATGAGTTGGGAGTTCCACATCATCTGGTAAGCGAGTTGTGACATCGCCTAGTGCCAGTGTAATCTGATGAGGTTCCAAGTTTTTCGCTCCTGTCAGGATTGCCCCTTCGAGTTTGACATCGCTCATATTGGTTGCACTGAGATTGACTCCCATGAGATTTGCACCACACAGGTTTGCTTGATCGAGAATTGCCATTTGCAGGTTGGTTCCCATCAGATTCGCTCCACCAAGGTCAGCTTCTCTGAGGCTTGCTTCAGAAAAGTTGGCAAAAAACACCTCTGTGTGTTGTAGTTTAGCTGCATTAAGGTTTGCACCTTGCAGGTTCGCTCCATTGAGGTTTGCTTGTTGCAAATTCGCCCCAATTAAACCTGCACCTTGCAGGTTGGCTTTACCCAGCTTTGCTCCTTGCAAATTAGCTAAAAACAGCTTTGCCCCTTCTAAGTTAGCAACTTTGAAATTAGACCCAGCCAAATTGGCTTTATATAAGTTAGCTCCCTGTAGATTAGCTCCACGCAGACTTGCTCCTGTAAGATTTGCTGCACGCAAGTTTGCCCCACAAGCCCAAGCCCGATTGAGGTTTGCCCCACAGAGGTTTGCATCTGGTAAATTGGTTGATTGCAAGTTGGCTTCATACAGAATTGACCCACACAGCTGAGCACCCTCCAAATCTGCCTCACTCAAGTCGGCTTCTCGTAGGTCTGCTTCACATAGGTCAGATCCCCGCAAGTCTGCTTGTTGCAGGTTTGCTTTATGCAGGTCTGCCCCCCTCATGTTGGCATACCGTAAATCAATTCTCTGATTTGGCTGTTCTTTTTCGGCATCCCGCCTAGCGATGACGCTCAAAGCTGCTTGAATATCTGTACGAATTCTTGCTGGTGTTTGTTGTGTTTCCTCCTCTTGCGATTGACTAGCAGCATTTTCTCGCACAAAAGCTGTCAGAATTTCCATGATTGTCCAGTATTCTTTGGGACAATCTTGGGCAACTCTTTCTAAGGCGTAAATTGCACCTGTGCGTGTTGCAACACTTTCATGTCCAAGCTGGGTAATTGCTGTCATAAAGCGTTCTGCAACTAGCTGTTCTTGACCTAGGAGGGCATTCTTCGTTTCAATCTCATTGCTTTTTCCAGCTGCGATCGCACTTTTTTGACTAGCTTCCACTCCTTTTGCTGCCACATATGCATGAATCATCACTGCCAATCCCAAGAAAAGGGTCGCAGTCGTTGATAATGCTTGAGTTCTATTTTCTATTTTTTCTTGGTTTGACAACCCCGAGCTTTGGGAAAATGTTAAGAAAATCACCGTTGGTGATAAAGTAAACATCGCTGTTATTACTATCAACCAATTTTTTAGTACGTCTGTCTTCCTAGCAGACATAATTGTTGTGTCCCTCAAAACACCGAATATTTACGTAGTTTATTTGACAAAAGAGTATACCATTTGTCTCAAAATTTCAATATCTGCCGAAAGCTCGGTAGATGCTGCTGTTGCTTTGCATTGCCCATTTGAGAATTTGCTCTTAGACAAAAAGCTTGCCTTTCACCAGATATCACCCATATTTGATGATATTTCTTGTGATTCCAAGTGTTGAGAGCCTTTGGTATGCGTCCCATAGACACTGACTTATCTGAATTTTTTTGATACATCCTAGTACCATAAAAGTCTGTTGCAAATAGGGTAGCTTGGTAGAGAATTGTTTATTGTTGGTTGCCATCATTAAAGTTTGCGCCCTGACATTGTCTTTTTCAAATCGTTTGTCTCAAGGAAATTTTTGCCTGCTATATTGCTTTGTATCTCCTTTAAGGCATCAAAGGAGAATCGCAAAAATTAGCAACAATTTCCATTGCGAATTGTTCTACAAAATCAAGTGCACCCTGAGAAGGTTCCATCTTTTCATCAAACAGTTGTCTGACTACCATCCCTCTATTTTATTTAAAGTAATTATATTGATTGATTTTGATAAATGGCGCAACCCTCTAAGGAAATATTTTTTTATTTGATTTCTTAAAATAATTTTTCTAATTCTCTGGGACATCAATAAATAACTACAGCTAATATCCTTAATATTAGACAGTAATAGTTAATACTTGACCTACCATATACGGTTTTTACAGAAAATTCAAATTATAAAGATTTGATAAATATACTGATTTTGTTTGATATGTGAACTTGACTTTTTTTTAGAAATCCTAAATGACACAGACTAAAGAGAGTTTGGAGGATCTTACGATTTGCTAGCGATTTCTATACACAGATAATTAAACCCAACAAAACAGAAAAAATATATTGTGTAACTTGTATGATTAATGATGTCAAAACTGGCATTGTTAGATAGAATAAAAAATTGCAAAACACTTAAGCGATATAATAGTTAAGAAAATAAATGATTTGCTGACACTGTTACACATAGTAACCGCTCCGAAAAACCTACCCAAAGCTAGACAGAAATAGTCATTTGTGGACAAGTCGGAGCGTGCAGTCTAAGTCTTAACTGACTACGTTCATTTGGTCATGACACCTTGATAGTACCGTGAGCCATCAGGCTCTGTCGAAGGCGGTTAAGTAATGAGTAAACAGGTTTATAGCTCTAGTGCCGTCTTCTTAACAAGCCATTTGAACATTGACGTTAGCGAAGCGGAACCTCTTAGGTTCGGCAAACGTTACTTAGCAATAAGGCTGACAGAATATGTCATTGATACACATCTATACAAAATTACCTTTCTTTGTATAGATGTGTACAGAAATCGAGTTACAGTTACTAGCCCGAACCCTGATAGCAGAAACAGCGTAAGCATTTGCCTCACCGCAAAAGATGCAGGAAAATTTACAGCCGATTGTTAGAGATTTAGTGCTGATTGGTGGTGGTCACAGCCATGCCATTGTGCTAAGAATGTTTGGCATGAAACCAATACCCGGAGTGCGTTTAACGTTGATTACCGAAAGTTCGGATACACCGTACTCTGGAATGCTACCAGGACACATTGCCGGATTTTACAGTCATGACGAATGCCATATTGACTTACGACGCTTAGCGAATTTTGCTCAAGCGCAGTTGTATATTGACCGAGTTGTTGGTCTTGATTTGGAGAACAACAAAGTTCTTTGTGCTAACCGTCCTGCGGTAGCTTTCGATGTGCTGTCAATTGATATTGGTAGCACTCCCGCCATAATATCTGTACCAGGTGCAGCAGAATATACAATTGCGGCTAAGCCTGTATCTAAATTGCTACAATACTGGGATCAAATTTGTAGAGACGAGAGGTGGCGCGTCTCTCAAGAACCCATGAAAATTGCAATTGTGGGTGGAGGTGCAGGCGGCGTAGAATTGGCGTTGTCAATGCAAGCTCATTTACATCGGATTTTATCTGGTGCCTTGAGTGAGGTTGGAAACAAGACAAAAGCTTTGGAAATTCATCTATTCCAGCGCGAAGCGGAACTGATGCCTCATTATCACAAGTCGGTGCGAGGTTTAGTTAAGCAAGTTTTGCTTCAGCAGGGTGTTGAGTTGCATCTTGGGGAAAGTGTGTGTCAAGTCAAACCGCATACAGTGGTATGTGAATCTGGGTTGACAGTTGAGTGCAATTCAATTTTCTGGGTGACACAAGCATCAGCACCCCAGTGGTTAAAATCAGCGGGACTCGCGACTGATGAGCAAGGTTTTATTTTGGTTGAGGATACATTGCAATCTCTATCTCACCTGCACATCTTTGCTGCTGGTGATATTGCCACAATGGTAAATCATCCTCGTCCCAAAGCTGGAGTGTTTGCTGTAAGACAAGGTAAGCCTTTGTTTGAGAATTTGCAGCGAGTTTTGTTAGGAAAACCCCTCAAACCCTATAAACCACAGAAACAATATTTAAGTTTAATTGGTACAGGAGATGGACGGGCGATCGCTACACGCGGTTCGTTTACCTTACCACCTAACAAACTCCTATGGCGCACCAAAGACTGGATTGACCGCTCTTTTATGCAACGCTTCAATGATTTGCCAGAAATGGGGACTAGAAACTGGGGGAAGAATTTTCCCAATCTTCAATCCCCAATCCCCAATACCGAATCCCCAGTCATGCGTTGCGCTGGATGTGGTTCAAAGGTGGGTAGTACAGTTCTAGAGAGAGTTTTGTCCCGTATCAAATCAGAACAACCGAGTGGAGAAGAAAGAACAGATATCGTTATTGGTTTGGATGCACCAGATGACGCGGCGGTGGTGCAAGTCCCAACAGGACAGTTGATGGTACATACTATTGATTATTTTCGTTCTTTGATAAATGATCCATATATCTTTGGACAAATTAGCGCTAATCATTGCTTGAGTGATATTTTTGCAATGGGGGCTATTCCTCAAAGTGGGCTGGCGATCGCCACCGTTCCCTACGCTGAACCAGCTAAAGTCGAAGAAACTCTTTATCAGTTATTATCAGGTGCGGTGAAAGTACTCAACCAATGTCAAGCACCTCTGATTGGCGGACACACCACCGAAGGCGCAGAACTGGGATTTGGGTTATCTTGCAACGGTTTGGCTTATCCTGACAAACTGTTACGTAAAAGCGGAATGCAACCAGGACAAGTGCTGATTTTGACCAAAGCACTAGGAACTGGAACACTCTTTGCTGCTGATATGCGCCGCCAGGCAAAAGGTCGTTGGATTGATAGTGCCGTAGAGTCAATGCTACTGTCAAATCAAGCGGCTGCTGCGTGTTTATTGGAACATGGGGCAACTGCTTGCACTGATGTCACAGGTTTTGGATTGCTGGGACACTTAATGGAGATGGTGTTAGCTTCCAATGTGGCGATTGAGTTACAACTAGAAGCTATCCCAGTTTTGGCAGGAGCAAGCCAGACAACAGAAAAAGGGATTTTTAGCTCACTGCATCCAGAAAATCTCCGAGTATCACGTTATATTGATAACTTGGAGCAAGTTGAAAGTCATGCGCATTATCCTTTGTTATTCGATCCACAAACAGCTGGTGGGCTCTTAGCTTCTATTCCTGAATCACAAGCTAGTAGCTGTTTGGCTGCACTCAAAGACTTGGGGTATGAATCGAGTTGTGCGATCGCGCGTGTTGTGGCACTTGCGGGTAAAAAGCCACTCACTTTAATAAGCTAACCTACTCAAGAACTGAGGCGATGTTGAGTCAGCCGATTAAGTAGACGCTTCACATATACTTCCACTTCATAACTACGCTAGTTTGGTCTTGGATCTACTTGTTCAGATTCTAAAAAACTTGTGAGTTATGCTGCAAATTTCTAACAAAATTATTATCCCAGACAGCGATATTGAAATTAGTGCGATTCGTTCTCAAGGAGCAGGAGGTCAAAACGTCAACAAGGTTTCTACCGCTATCCACTTGCGCTTCGACATTGGGGCTTCATCATTACCCGATTTTTATAAAGAACAGCTTTTAAAGCTCAACGACCGACGCATCACCAAAGAGGGAGTCGTCGTAATCAAGGCTCAGGAGCATCGAAGCCAGGAGCAGAACCGAGAGGAAGCGTTAAAACGACTTCAAGAACTTATTAAAAGCGTAGTTGTACTGAAAAGAAAACGCAAACCCACAAAACCGACTCGCAGTTCTCAGCAAAAACGCCTTGACCATAAAAGCAAGCGCGGACAGGTTAAGTCCAATAGAAAGCAGGTCACGGATTGTTGATTCATAGATTATTAAAGAGTGAACTACCGTTTGATTTCAATGACAGCTATTTAAGGTCATCTTCAGACCTTACCAATATTTCTACGATAACTAAGAGATGATTTATAAAGTAAACGTTAAATTGTAGGATGCGTTAAAGCAGCGCGTAACGCATCGCCTAACAGTGGTGCGTTACGGCTCTTATTTCACTCTCTCAAACTCTCAAATCCGCGCGATCGCCGTAACACACCCTACTTAATATTTACTTTCTAAATGACCTCTTACAGAAGAAGTTTGCTTTGTTTACAGCGCTTTCCTGTAAGGTGGGCATTGCTCACCAATATCTCAAATGTCTATCACACAAGTTTTTAGGGGCAATGCCCACCCGAAGATTTGTGGTCGAATCATAAGAATAAGCGCTGTAAGGCAAAAGAAGATTCGCTGTCGAAACCTTTAAATCTAAATAGGTATCACTAAAATCAACTTATGCAGTTTTCGCTCTCGACTTGTTGGATGTTTATTATCTAAAGCAACTGAATATTCTTTCCGTTCCAAGTTTTGAGGGAATTGATTTGATGTGTTCACAACCTATTTATTTTTACAGGTAATGACATATCTATTTGGTGTTTGCTGAATTGGTGCAGGTTTCATTATGGGTTTAACTGTGGGATAGCAAGCGACATATACGGCAGAATCATCTGTCCAAGTGAGTAGATAAGATTTGTCGCCAAGTTTAGTCAACGTTGGTGGAATATTTGGTGCAGTAGCAAGAGCTTTTGAGTTAACTTGAGAAAGTGCAGCGATTCCCAAAGCAGAAGCGCCGATAAGTAAACCAATACCTGCTATCCACATTGTTGATAGTTTCATCCGAATTTCTCTTTCTTGTTTGACTTATTAATTGAGGGGAATTGCTTCAAAGCTTCCCTCTTGTATTTTATACAAGTGTAGGCAAAATAAACTTATGCACTTTTTAGATAGATGAACCCCTTTGCTTATAGCTGAGCGCGCAAACCAAAAGACCCAGTTACAGCGGTTTTCTGTAAGGTGGGGATTGCTCACCAATATCTCAAATGTGCGTCAGATAGGCTTTTACGGGCAATCCCCACGCTACGATTTGTGGTATAATGATGTGAAAAGCGCTGTAAAAGCGCTTTACTAATTATTTGCGATAACAGTGCTGTAACTATACCAGTCCTAAATGAACCGTGAGATTCTCTGTTTATCTTTGACAAAAATTAGCTCTTACCAATAATCCAAAAACTGCTCTGGCACTAACCTTAATTCTCCAGATTTGAAACGGTTAACATCTACCCACAGAGCAGTTTTCTGTCGTTCCCCTTCAGAAAAATCTAACTTGTCAAGTTGATAAAATTTGGGGTCAACAAAGTCACTTTCAAAAAGTTGAATAATTTCGTGACCTGACTGACCGTTGAAAGTAAATATGTTTTCCAAACAGCCTAAGTAGCGAATATTTGTTAATTCTGCTTGGATTTCTTCTTGGAATTCGCGTTTGAGTGCTTCTAAACTTGTTTCACCAAAGTCCACTCCACCGCCCATTGCACGGTAAAAAGTTTGTTGCTTGACTGGATCGTAGCCTTGAGAAACGAAGATTCGATTACCATCCCGAATCAGCCCCAATGCTAGGACACGAATTTCCCCTGGTTTATGCATTTGTGTTGCTAGTTATCGTAAATAAACGAAGAACGACCATTTTCACTATCCTCGACGGACCAATCTTCATTTTCGCCGCCGATGTACAATTGCTCAATAGTGACGTATTCCTGGCTGAGCTGCTTGAGGGCGTTAATGAGAATATCAAGGGCGATCGCGTCAGAAGTTCCCAAGTCAAACCAGCAACGCGCCCATGTCCCCTCATACTCAAACTGACCCATATTGTGCATCAGCGCCAGCAAACTTTTGTCATACCCTTCGGGGTCGTAATCCATATAGCTGAGGTCTAATCCAGTTTCCTGTACCTGGAGATTTTCTGCATTAAACGCACCCAACTTGCCCAGATAAAACCAGGAATTGAAAACCTCTTCTACATACTTTTTTTCTTGTTCAGAAGGAATTGTGCTGAACTCCAACCAAATCCACAAATCAAAAGGATTAATTTCACGAAACTGTATCTGCATTTTCCTAAGATATCTAGTCTAAATCAGTCTTTCTCAAAGCTCATTGTAAAAGAGTTCATAGTCACAAGAGTGCGGCTTCCCCTAAATAAAGGTGAAGAAAGTAGGGGAAGCACAGGGAGAAAATATTTCCCCATCTCTCTCCCTGACTCCCTCACTCCCCACAAGTCGCGCCTATTTAGCAGGATTACTCAAGCTTTCCGCCGCCCTCCGCCGTTCGCGCTCAATTTGTTTTGTCAAATCGCTTGGGAGTTGAGACTTCTTACTTAGGGCTTTGTCAAAATTACCAACTGCTTCTTGCATCAGTTGCGAGTTTTTCTCTTTTCTGGCTTGTTCCCGAAGGATTTGAGCTTTGAGATAATACGACTCTGGATTATCGGGTGTCGCTTTCAAAGCACGATCGGCATACTCTAGCGCCTGAGAGTACTGTTTTAAATCTCGGTAGGCAAGGGCGATACCCCGGTCAACTAGATACTGGGGACTAGCATTTTTTTCTAGCTTTTGAATTGCCTGTTCTGGGTTCGCAAAAGGCAAATTGACCGAAAGCATTAAATCCATGTATCCCTTGACTAAATTTAGTTCTGGATCGTTAGGTGAAACTGCTTCGGCTTTGTCCAAATGGTCATAGACTTGACGCAGCCTGGTTAAGGCTTGCGGCGCACCCTTGACTGTACCTTCACGCTGTAAAATCACTGCTCCCTCTAAAAACAGACCAACAGCAGCATACAAATTTCCGCGCAAAGGGTCACTGGAAATCAAATTTTGTGCGGTTTCTAAAGTTTTCTTGCTGTAAGTGTCTAATGTAGCCAAATCCTTATTCGTATATGCTAAGGATGCTTTCATCGCATATGCTAAAGGTTCTTTTGGCTCTGCAGATAATGCTTCTTGTAGGTAACGATCTGCACTTTGATAGTCTCCTTGTTGGAAAATGGCTTTGAATGCTGCCTCTGTTTTGTTGCCAATGTTACGAGGCTCTTTAGTCCGAAAGGGGTCTGCTGCCCAAGAGGGGTTTGCCCAAACATTGAGTGCTAAGGTAGCTGCAAAAGCTACCGTGACTAGGCGGTAAAGTTTTGCAGGCACAATAGTTTGCAGAACTGGGAACCCTACAATCATTTTTGACTTCAGCATATTTACCTTTAAAAAAGTTTTATATTTTACTTTTAATTCTAAAGATTCTTCGCTTTAAGGTAGATCTGTTTGAGGCAAAATTTTTTATATTATATGACTTTGGTAAGTTTTCTAGGTTCCCATGCTTGTTGTAGCTATTGTTCAAGAGTAATTTTGCCACAATAAAGAGAAGGAGGATGTTTCTTGCTGCAAGATAGACGTTGCTGGCGGATCGAATGCGCGAGAAATTTTTCGGAACTTTGCAGTTGCTTGCAGTGTAGTTAATTAAATAAGTTGCTGACTTTTTGGTAAACTCAACAAATGCTCTATCTCAGAAACCTAACTTATCACCCTACGGCTTGCCCGACAGCTATTCTTAAATCAATCAACCTGGAATTAGAATCCAAACAACTGGGTCTAATTATCGGACCAAGTGGCTCTGGCAAAAGTACGTTACTGGAAATTTTATCTGGACTTGCTGAACCAACATCAGGTTCAGTCTTCTGGCGCGAACAAGAACTGATAGCCGAACAGGTGCAACAATTGGCTGGCTTGGTCTTTCAATTTCCCGAGAGGCATTTTTGCGGCGGTACTATTTTAGAAGAATTGCGCTTGGGACATCCAGAGCTAGGAATAGAGCGAGTGAGGCAAGCACTAACAGAAGTAGGATTAGAGCATTTATCGCTTAGTACACGACCCCATGCTTTGAGTGGAGGTCAGCAGCGGCGTTTAGCTTTAGCAGTGCAGTTGATTCGCCAGCCACATCTATTATTATTGGATGAACCCACAGCTGGGTTAGATTGGTCAATGCGTCAGCAGCTGGTAACTTTATTGGCGAAACTGAAAAAAGATTGGACACTGCTGGTTGTGACACACGACGCAGGAGATTTGTTAGCGATCGCCGACCGTTGTTGGACTCTTAAGCACGGTGAACTAGAATCAGTTGATCCAATGGCACTAGCACAAGAAAAAGAACCTCAACCAGCAGTGTGAAGTGGGAATAGGAGGGAGAATGGGCTTACAGGTGCTTTTTGAAACATAATCAAGTCATCTTTGCTCATCTTCAGTGAGAATTTCCTGATACCAAGGCGATTCTCACAATACTGGCATATCCCACCTCATGATTTGTTGCACAATGGGTGTATCTATTGTTCACGGCAAATTAAACTACGTGCAACAGCACCTTTTGATGTCATTAAATAAATGAGTAAGTAATTATATGGCATTTTTGAAAAAATTGTCTATCGTTATAGCTGCATTTACTGCTTTGGAAACAGTTGGAACAGCACAAGCAGCATTAGTAGTGAACTCAGAGTCAGCCGTTGTCAATCCTAATACTCAGCAAGTATTGTTCACAATAGATTTTAATGAAGTTCCAAACTTTTTCTTACTTGATGCCTATAATCGCCAAGCCGACTCGTTTCAGTACTTTATTGAGGCAGATGGTGAGTTACCCGTTTTTAGGGGCTCTCCATACTATAGTCAACTTGAGACAATTGTTCGCGGAGAAGAAATTCACGTTGCTGGTGACATTCGAGTTCGTAATGTCTTTCCCATCGGTTCAGATGAACCAAATTCAGGAGGGTGGGGTTCGCTTCGTGGCTCGGTACCATACACTCTTAATGGTACTGTCCTAACATTCTCAGCACCATTGCAACTTATCGGCGATTCAGATGGTTTGTTTAGCTACAGATTAGAATGGTACGAGTTCGGCGAATTCCGTGGTTCCAAAGATAATAAGTCTGCCACAACACAATCTGTCCCCGAGCATACAAGTATCTTTGGTATATTAGCTTTCGGAGCCTTATGTACAGGCTTACTTCTGAAACGCAAACAGACATTAGCTTAATTGATCGCAAGCCCCACGTTTCACCCGCAACGGGAGGGAATCCGTCCACCGCAGTGGCTCACCTTCTGCCTCCTGAGGAATTGCACTAGTTAGCAAAAAACTGGCTAATATGCAGTTGTGCTTCGCCATGATCTGGAATCCAGGTTAACCATTCGTCACGAGAAACCTGACATAGTAGCAGTGCTTCATCAAAGCTGTAGGGGTTGGGAAGTTCTGAGAGCTTTACCCAACTATTAGGTTGGAAATCCTGTAGTGATTTGAGGTCAGACTTGCTTGACCAATCCAGATTGTGCCATGCAAGGCGTGTACCACAATCTGGTCTACTTGAATCTAGTTTCATGGCTCTACCTAGCCTTAACTAATGGGCTAATACAAAATTATTTCTGTAACTAAGACTACAAAATTACTCACACTTTTGAAAAGCGACTGTTTTATAACTTTACGTTTGTCGTTGCAAGTGTTTGGTTGTGTTGCAAGCTGGCTCGGGTGAGACTTTGTGGGGGGTAGACTGGTAACTGAATCAAATTCCCCGGTTATAAATCCGATAAGATATGACAACAACTCCTTTACCATCGCTGCGCGAGCAACAACATCCGCTTATTCGTCAACTAGCAGATTGTATAGAAGCAACATGGCAGAAGCACTTAGACTTATCGCCGTACCATTTGCCTGGTGAGTTTGGGTATGTGGAAGGTCGGCTAGAGGGCGAGAAACTGACGATTGAAAACCGCTGTTATCAAACACCCCAGTTCCGCAAAATGCATCTAGAACTGGCAAAGGTGGGAAATATGCTGGATATCTTGCACTGCGTGATGTTTCCCCGTCCAGAATACGACATACCAATGTTTGGTTGCGATTTAGTGGGAGGGAGAGGTCAAATTAGTGCGGCGATCGCAGACCTTTCTCCAGTCAACTCCCAACACACTCTACCAGAATCATATACTTCTGCACTGGCGGCACTACCTCAGTTAAACTTTTCCCAACCGCGAGAATTACCTGAGTGGGGAAACATTTTTTCAGAATTTTGCATTTTCGTGCGTCCCAGTTCCCCTGAAGAAGAAAGTCTATTTCTCTCTCGCACACGGGAATTTTTAGAAATACATTGTACGCAAGCTAGCATCTCTCAACCAGTTCCATCTCAACAGGTGGAGCAAAATTTAGCCGGACAACGCAACTACTGTACCAAACAGCAGCAAAACGACAAAACCCGCCGCGTACTGGAAAAAGCTTTTGGTCCAGATTGGGCAGAACAATATATGACGACAGTTTTGTTTGACATACCAGATTAGTCATGACAAATGACTAAAAAGTTATTTTGTACGGTTTGGTAGCAATGATAGATTATGGTTTGTCGGGTAAGGTTGCCTTGGTTACTAGGGTCAGCCGACACATTGGAATTGGTGCAGCGATGCTCCGAAGGAGCCGCGTTCCGCAGGAAAGGCGCCTCCTTCGGAGCATCGCCCGTTCACTTGCTGCATCACGTGCTAATGTCTTCATAACTTACTATCGACCAGGTTCAACTGTAGATTCTGCTACGTTTTCCAGCAACTGATAAATGTAGAATTCATTTAACTAGAGCAAAATCGAGCCACAAAATCGTTCTTTCTAAAATGTAACCTTCATCGCCAAAGAGCTTGTCTATGATGTTCTTGGTCAAGTTGAGATGAGTTGCTGTTCATTGAAAGGCAATCAACTTACCCCGTTGGTGATAGTTTTTCTCTCAAAGGCAATGCAGTTGTTACTTAGTTTTGTTCGCTATCTATGAAACTGTTTATGAGATAGACAAACCAAACTGTTGCCAGTGTATTTCAAAAATCTGTAGGAAATACGCCGGTTGCATTTGCATTCAATACAGTTCTTGTGGGGCGGGCATCTTGTGCGCCTATAGTTAATGACGGCTAATGACGGCTAATGACGGCTCGTGTCGCGCATCCCACGAGAAAATTTCCGTTTGTTATGACAATGAGCCTCAAGCAGGCAGTGGATTTTAAGTATTACCCAGCTTGAAACCACTGTCACTTATCCTATGCAGTCCTGTATTTAATTTGCCGTAGGTTGCGTTCAGTGCTTCGTTATTTGCAGTACATAACTTGTACGCTGTAACGCACCTCCTTGTCGCCTGGATGTTGCCAAAATAAGGGTTTTTCAATTAAGAAAAGCAGATGGCTATTTGTGAATCAGTTATCAGTTATCAGTTATCAGTTATCAGTTATCAGTAAACAATTACCTGATAACTGTTCACTGCCCATGTCCTCGTTACCAAACTTTGATAACTGTTCACTGTTCACTGTTCACTGTTTTAAAAACCCTTTTTGAGTGAATCCAATTGTGCCTAATACCAATTCCCCATGAAGATGCACTTAATATTAGAAAACGAACCGCCAAGAAGCCAAGAACGCCAAGGAACAGAAGAAACAGAGGAGTATTTATTAAGTGCAAGTTTATAGAGAATTGGTATAACTCGCTTTTCTACTTTGTATATGCAAAATTCCGAATAATGAGCAATACCATGTCAAGGGTGAGTCAAGAACCAAGGTCAAGGGAGCAGTTACTTGAGAATGAGAAACCACAGATTTGGTGGTTAATTGCTGTATCCTTGCCAGTCATAGTTGCTACTGGAGTCCTAAGCATAGCCAAAATGGAGCAATTGAAACAGTTGAATACACCTGCACCCAGTGCGCCAGTCGCTACAACTATCAATGCTTTGGGGCGTTTGGAACCTCAAGGGGACGTTATTAAACTGTCTGCCCCAGCGGGGCTTTCCGGGACGTCGCGAGTGGAACAAATTTTTGTCAAAGAAGGAGAGCGGGTTAAGAGAAACCAAATCATTGCAATTTTGGATAGTTTCTCAAGCAACCAAGCCGCAGTGGAAGAAGCTAAAGCAAAATTGCAAGAAGCGCGTGCTAATTTAGCAAATGTCAAAGCAGGTTCACCAAGAGACATCCAGGCTCAAAGCGCTGTGATTGCTCGCATACAAGCACAATTACGTGGGGAACTAGATGCTCAGGAAGCAACAATTGCTCGCATAGAAGCACAATTAGGCGGCGAAAAAATTGCTCTACAAGCAACTCTTAATCGGATAAAAGCCGAACTCCAAGGGCAAAGAGATGCTTTCAAAGCAACGGTTTCGCGTATACAAGCTGAACAACGCAATGCCCAAGTCGATGCTGAACGCTATGAGATGTTATATAAAGAAGGGGCAATTTCCGAGCAGGAACGCGACAGAAGGCAATTGGGTAAGGAAACTTCGACTCAGCAGCTTGCAGAAGCCCAGGCAAACCAAAGGCAAACAGTTGCAACTTTGCAACAGCAGCTGGCTGAAGCTAGAGCTAACCAGCTAAAAACTATAGCAATTTTGCAACAGCAACTGGTCGAAGCGAGGGTGAATCGGAACAAAATTCTCGCAACTTTGCAAAGACAAATTGAAGAAGAAAGAGCCAAACTTAGCAGAATTCGAGAAGTCCGTCCAATTGATTTGCTAGTAGCACAGGCACAAGTTAGCAATGCAGTTGCCACTATGAGAAAAGCACAAGCTCAATTGAATTTGAGCTATCTCAAAGCACCAATTTCTGGCGAAATTTTAAAAATTCATACCAAAGCCGGAGAAAGTATGAGCGCAAATGGCATTGCTGAAATTGGACGAACTGATCAGATGATGGTGATTGCTGAAGTTCCTGAAGACAGTATTGGTAAAGTGCGTCTTGGTCAACGAGCCACCATAACCAGTGATAATGGAGCTTTTAGTGGAGAATTACAAGGAACTGTTGCTGAGATTGGTAGAAAAATTGGCAAAAAAGATGTCTTAAATACAGATCCAGCAGCAGATGTTGATGCCAGAGTTGTGGAAGTGAAAATCGCCCTGACTCCACAAGATATCGAAAGAGTTGCAGGCTTAACCTACGCCAAGGTGGTTATTGACATTGATATTTAAAAGATATTTCAAAAATCACTTGAAATTTCTTAGTGATTAGCTAATGACTAATAACTCATGACGAATGACTAATAACTGAGGATACAAAATGATGGGAAAAATCCCTCTGGCGTGGTTACAACTCAAGCGAGAAAAAACTCGTTTAGCTGTGGCACTGGCAGGAATTGCCTTTGCCGATATTCTCATGTTTATGCAGCTTGGTTTTCGGGATTCTCTGTATTTTAGTAACGTTCGATTTCATACAAGCTTGCAAGGTGACATTGTTTTAATAAACAATCAATCTAACGCTTTGCTGTCAATGAAAACTTTTTCTCAACGACGGTTGTATAAAGCTTTAGATTTACCTGGCGTGCAAAGTGTCCACCCAATCTATGTAGACTATACTGCCTGGAAAAATCCTGTAACAGGTCGTCCTCGTAATCTCTTAGTCATTGGAATGAACCCGGAAATTAATATTTTTAATTTAGCTGGAGTTCAGGAAAATTTAGATAAACTTAAACTACCAGATGTTGTTTTATATGACCGTTCCTCTAGGCAGGAGTATGGACCTATTGCTGCTGACTTTCAACAAGGAAAAACTGTAATAGCTGAAGTCAATCGTCGAAAAATTAAAGTAGGAGGACTGTTTACTTTAGGTGCATCATTTGGAGCAGATGGTAATTTAATTACGAGTGATGTCAACTTTTTACGGATATTCCCCCAACATCAACGAGGTTTAATTAACATTGGTCTGGTTAGATTAAAACCAGGAGCAGATGCAACCGCTGTTACCCAAAGTTTAAGAAATTATTTATCGAAAGATATCAAGGTCTTCACTAAGCAAGAATTTATTGATTTTGAGAGAAATTACTGGGCAAGCAGTACAGCAATAGGTTTTATTTTCACTTTAGGCACAATCATGGGTTTTATTGTAGGAACTGTGATTGTCTATCAAATACTTTATACAGAAGTGGCGGATCATTTAGCTGAGTATGCAACCCTCAAGGCGATAGGTTATACACACAATTATTTGTTGTTTGTGATTCTACAAGAAGCTTTTATTTTAGCATTTTTAGGATATATACCTGGATTTGTTGTGACTATGTTTTTGTATGACAGGGCAAGAATTGCAACACTATTACCAGTTTTTATGAGTAGTGAAAGAGCTATTATGGTACTCATTTTAACTCTGATTATGTGTTTTATGTCTGGTACTATCGCCGTACGAAAATTGCAGTCTGCTGACCCAGCAGATATCTTTTAAAGAATGAAAAAAATTAAATTTATGCTTGTCAGATAGCGAAATATTAATAAGAAAATTTGAAGAAGATTAACATATGCTGAGTAAAGAACCTGTCATCTCAATTAAACATCTCAACCACTACTACGGAAAAGGATCACTGAAAAGACAAATTCTATTTGATATTAATCTAGAAATTTATCCCGGAGAAATTGTCATTATGACGGGACCGTCAGGTTCAGGTAAGACAACATTACTAAGCTTGATTGGTGGTTTGCGCTCTGTGCAAGAGGGAAGTTTACAATTTTTAGGTGTAGAATTATATAGGGCTAGCCAGAACAAACTAGTCAATATTCGGCGAAAAATTGGTTATATTTTCCAGGCTCATAACTTGTTGGAGTTTTTAACTGCTAGGCAAAATGTGCAAATGGCGGTGGAACTGAATAAGCATATTTCTCAGCAAAAAGCGATCGCTAAAGCAGAAGGTATGCTCAAAGCGGTTGGTTTAGGAGACCGAATTGATTATTATCCAGAAAATCTTTCTGGAGGACAAAAACAAAGGATTGCGATCGCCCGCGCTTTGGTGAATAGTCCACCGTTGGTGCTAGCAGACGAACCCACAGCAGCTTTGGACAAACAATCAGGACGCGATGTTGTGGAATTGATGCAGCGTCTTGCTAAAGAAAACGGAACATCTATATTGCTAGTCACCCACGACAACCGCATTTTGGACATAGCTGATCGCATTGTGGAAATGGAAGATGGTATTTTAGCTCGTGATTCACAAACTAAAGTCATTAGTAATTAGTAATTAGTCAAGAAATTAAAACAGTTATTAGTTATCAGGTAATGGTTTACTGATTACTAATAACTGATAATTAATTTTTTACCAAACTCTTATGTATAGACTCCTGCCTTTGTCACAGGTTTCATCGACAAACCGCTTTAGCAATGTTCGTCTGGTGGCGACAGATATGGATGGTACCCTAACCAAGAAAGGAAAATTCAAGAGTGAACTATTGCAAAGCTTGCAGGATTTAGCAATCGCGGGGATTGAGGTCGTGATTGTCACTGGACGCAGTGCTGGTTGGGTGAGTGGTTTAGCGTATTATCTGCCCATCGTTGGTGCTATAGCGGAAAATGGCGGTTTGTTTTTCTTTGGTGGAAGTGAGAAACCAGTCGCTTTAACACCGATTCCCGACTTAGTAGCACATCGTCAGCAATTAGCATCGGCTTTTCAACAATTACAAACCCAATTTCCGCACATCCAAGAATCTGCTGATAATCGTTTTCGCGTTACTGACTGGACATTTGATGTGAAAGGGTTAAGCACAGATGAAATAAAAACTCTGAGTCATCTTTGTGAACAAATGGGTTGGGGTTTCACTTACAGCAATGTACAGTGCCACATTAAACCTTTGGGACAAGATAAAGCAATTGGGTTATTACAGGTGTTGCGGGAATACTTCCCCCAGTACACTCCAGAACAAGTTGTGACTGTTGGCGATAGTCCCAACGATGAAAGTTTATTTGATGAGCGTTCTTTTTCTCTCTCTGTGGGCGTTGCAAATGTGCTGGAATATGCTCAGCAACTTCAGCATCAGCCTGCATATGTGACTTCTGCTGCTGAAGCTGAGGGTTTTTGTGAATTGGCGCGAATGATTAGAGAGGCGATCGCGCAAAGCCGAGCGCGGTAAGTTTTGCGGACAGGCTATGCGTTTGCATATACCACACGTAGGGGCACAGCATTGCTGTGCCCCTACAAACGCTTATATTGCACTCAATTTAAAAGGGCTTTATTCCTCACCGAGTAC
>NZ_JBAHYJ020000126.1:0-27097 GCF_036697665.2 Scytonema sp. PRP1
ATGAACGTGCATTCGGATTATGTTAGTCTAGCGACTAGCAGACGCTCACGTTTTGGGATTGGAATATTTGCTCAAAGGCAGGGTGACAGCGAAGTTTTTAATTTAGGAAATGGTAACGGCTTCTCAGTCAAAGAAGTGATTGAAACTGCCAACAACAAGTGACAGGAAAAGATATCAAAGTTGTAGAGTGCGATCGCCGTCCTGGCGATCCACCAGCACTGATTGGTAGTGGGGACAAAGCCAAAAAAATCCTTGGCTGGCATCCACAATACTCTTCTCTCAAGGAGATTATGACTCACGCTTGGCACTGGCATCAAGTTGCCATAAGTGAGGAGTGATAATTCCGTAGTGTAGAGACGTGCCATGGCGAGCCAGCGCTGCAGGAGGTGAGACCAGTGCTGCAGTCCTTGTTTCCGACAGCAGGCGACTAGCATGGAACGGGGTATGGGGTGTGGGTGTGGGGTGTGGGGAACCCCATCAATGGAATTGAGGGGTTTCAAACAAGGAATAGGTTTTGTTTTCTCCATCAATAAATTGAGGGGCTTGAAACCAATGGGGTGTAGAGCGGGTGTTCATTTTTCCTCGTTTTTTCTCTTTCCCCCCTACACCCTACACCCTACCCCCTACACTATGATTCTTGGTCACGTCTCTACATTGTCGTGCCTAAAACCTATCTCCTCTTGACCATTCGCAATACCCCGAAGAAGACACCCACTGCTAAAAGACCTGATAGGGCCATCGCCCAAAGTGGTATTCCCTGTGTTTGCTCCTCTGTTACGTTTTCTAGATTTTGATTGACATTTTGTACATTTACTCCTCTTTCTGTTGACACTGAACCAGCTGCTACAGTCACCGCAAACTTTAACTCAAATGGCTGAAAACTCTTTCCGTCTTTTGGTTTGCCACTGAGCTGTAGCTGATAAGCTCCTGGTCTGGGAAAGGTAATTTCAGTACCAGGTATGCCTTGATACCGTTCAGCAGCAACAGGTTGTAAGGGTGGTTCGAGGAGTGGTGGTTCCTTAGGTGAGTGAGGTTCAGCGTAAACAACTAATTGACAATTACACTCTGCCAAAGGGATAGCTTTTCCACCTTTACGAGTCAGGGCAAACCAAGTTTTTGTCGCTTCCCCAGCGCGGGGATTATCATTTGGTTCTAGATGTAAGGTCGCGCCAACATCTGCTGCGGTCGTTACTTTATGGGCAGAGGCGATCGGAGTGTTTGTTGTGAATATTACTAAAATTCCTAGTAATATTATCGATTGAAACAACCTCACCCCCCTAACCCCCACGCCAGTCGCACGGGCGGGGGGAACCCCCGCACGGTGAGCACCTCGTGAGGGAGGGTTTCCCGGAGCAGGCGACTGGCGTTGGCGCAGCCTCTGTGGAGGAGATACCCCAAAGGGGCGCTGGCTCCTCTGTGCAAGCATAGAGAGGGGAATATTTTCTCCCCTCCTCGCTTGCGGGGAGGGGTTAGGGGTGGGGTCACAACGATGTATTTTTAAGCCAGAGCGTCCTCTAAGTCCTTTCCACCCATAGCCTAGGAACGAGAGTTTAGTGAATTTACTGCGACTTTTTTGGGGGAACATAAAATTTCTGTAAAGATAACATTGACCAAAAAAAGCGCCAACGCACCAGCAACACACCCAGCGTCACAAATCCCAGAAGCACTGCTGCTAATTTATTCCCCCAGCCAGATTGAAAAGAACCTAAGTAGTGGGAGCCAATAATTACAGCATGAATGCAGCTTAACAGCAAAGCGGGTACGCTGAATAGATGAATGAATCGCCAGCGCTTGCCCAATGACTTCTGCAAAAAGTCAAAACTGGTGAGGGCTGCGGGAGTCATTAATACCAGTGCTACAGCACCCAAAGCCATACCCAACTGAAACTCTGGCGGTAAGAAAAAGAAAGCTGCAAAATTCCATTGCAGGGAATGTTCCATCATATGGGTGGTGTGAGCACAAGACAGCACAAACGCGCCTACTCCCAACGCACGACGGTAACGCAAAGGTGCTGTCCACAAGCTGCTGATGGGGCGAGCAACAAGCGCCAGGATTAAACAGATTAACGCAGCGTGCCCTGTGTAATCTACCATTGTGTCACCAGTCCGCAGCAGCGTTAGCACGCCGATGGTGAGAGTGACCCAACCACCCAAGCGAAACAATTGACTGCGCCTGTCTTTACTGACCAACGATGTAGACACACCTACACCTATCATTGTAGGCAGAGTTCCCAAGCCAAAAGCCAGCATTGTTGCGCCACCCATCCACCAATTGCCAGTTTCCGCAGCTTTAATTTGGGCAGCATACAAAAAACCACAGGGCATTAAACCCCAAGTCATACCCAAAAGCGCTGGTGTCCACCACCTGTTTTGTAGAGAAAGCTTGACCATTCCCTGACTGAGGGAGCTGTGTAGACGATTTTGCACCAGAGGGTGTAGTAATGGAATTTGAGGCAGAAAGTCAGGTTTTATTTGTCCAATGCCAAACCAAATCAGCAGAACGCCAGTCAGAATTGCCATCCATTGGCGTAATTGGCTACCAATTCCCGCCATTTGTCCACTGGCGAGCAACACTGAACCCAATGCTCCAATACCAGCACCGACAACAACATAGCTTAACATTCGCCCCAAGTTCAAAAGTGCGTGAAACTGCAATTGCTGTCGCCAATGGGAATCCTGCTTATGAGACAGAGAAAACGCCACCGCCAAAGGTCCACACATCCCAAAGCAATGTCCAAAACTTCCTAAGAACCCCAGAGCCATGATGAGCAACAAATGTAGCATCAGTCATTAAAAATTAAATAAATGACAACAATTAAGAAGAAAAAATTAATAATGAATATAACTCATTAAAAATACTATCCTTTTTCTTATAATGATGCTTTTTTAACTTAATTATCTCTAATATTTCTGAGAGGATGTTTTAAAAGTCCTACTGTCGGTAGCAAAGTGTTCTAGATCCCCCTAAATCCCCCTTAAAAAGGGGGACTTTGATTCCGGTTCCCCCCTTTCCAAGGGGGGCTAGGGGGGATCAATAAGTGCCAAAAATCACAGCCAACCACTTTTCAAACAACCTCTGAGTACTTTTTGTAGGAACTTCTATAATTGTTGTATTTTGAATGATTTTTCCGTTATAAACTAAACTTTCATGAGTGTTACTATTTCAACTAACAGTAATCCGGTTTTTCCCAGGTGGCAAATATTCTAGATAGTACCAATTGCCATACAATCTGGCAATTTTTTGTCCATTAACATAAAGATGAGCGTGACCTTCTCCAGGTTTAGCGGCTGTATTGACACTTAGGAGTGCGAAGCTAAAGTTAGTAACTTTTACCTCCAAATTCCATCCTTTCTTAGCATCTGGATGCACAACTAAGTTCACTAAGGGTACAGGTTGACCAGGAGCAATTTCCATTGTCTTGTGATGATGAGTGCCATTACTATCTGCAGTATCACTGGCTATTGTTATGTTCCCCAGTACCGTCAGGCAAATGAATGCAGTAGATGCTAAGAAAAGTCTTTGGAGCATTGCTCTTAATTTAAAAGTTTCATGGGAACTTTATATGAAGTGACTTGTTCTGTCAAAAGACACGGTGTCAAACTTGGCGTTTGCGCTGTTGTATGTCAGGAATACAAAGAAGGTGACAAAGGGATAACCAGATGAGGGGATTTTGATGAGAGATGTGAAAAAACGGTTTTGGCTGGTACTTTTGTTACTGGTGACAACAGTTGCTGTAGTTGTCACGAGCGTGTTTGTTAAGCAGCATGGGGAGTCAGTCATTTACAGTATTAGAGTTGACAATTCCCTCACTGCAAATCAAGACGCAAATACACCAAAAGGGAAAGATGTCAAGACAATTAGAGGCAAAGATACGGAGACAAAAAATTTAAGCGCGTCTTTGCGTCCTCCTATCCCTGCTTCCTTACAAGTTTCTGGTGATCAGCTTTTCGCCCACGTTCAAAGGTTAAACTTTACACGCCATACTCCAGCAGAGCGATCGCGGACTCGCGCTTACATCACAACCGAACTGAAAAAATTAGGCTGGAAACCTCAGCTAGAGAAGTTTGAAGATGGTGTCAACGTCTTTGCTCAAAGACCGGGAACTGATAAAAATGCCGGAGCAATTCTAGTCGGTGCTCATTACGACACTGTTTATATCTCTCCTGGGGCTGATGACAATGCTAGTGGTGTTGCTGTGGTGCTGGAAATTGCCCGACTTTTGGGTTCGCGTCCCACTCCTAGAACATTGCAGCTCGCCTTTTTTGACAAGGAGGAAGCAGGGCTTTTAGGTAGTAAAGCTTTTGTGACAAACAAGAAACATCTAGAAAACCTCCAAGGCGTAATTGTCATGGATATGGTGGGTTATGCTTGTCACACTCCTGGCTGTCAGAAATACCCGACGGGTTTACCAGTGACTCCACCCAGTGATCAGGGTGACTTTTTGACGGTGGTGGGTGATACGGAACACTTGCCACTGCTTCATGCTTTTCAAAATTCACAGATGCTTCCTCCAATCTCTTTTAATAAGGAGAGTACAAAGAGTACAATTGAATCAATGCCACCTGTGTTAACACTGCCAATCCCCCTCAAAGGTTTGTTGACACCTGATACTCTACGCAGCGACCACGCCCCATTCTGGTATCAAGGAGTCGGTGCAGTGCTGGTAACAGATACGGCAAATCTACGTACTCCTCACTACCACCAACCCAGCGATGTACCAGCAACTCTCGACCGCAAGTTCTTTACGGGAGCAGCGCAGGTTGTCGTAAATACGACTAGTACGTTATTAGAAAACAGCGATGCCTTGGAACCCCACCCCTAACCCCTCCCCGGTGCAGGGCTGTTTGATTATTAGGGTTTTGTGGATGCATGATGAGGAAATTTCATCCTCATATCATTAACGCGCTCATGAAGGATGCCCAACCTTTACCAGCTTTCCCTGTTCCATCATGCGTTGTTCTACTGCCTGCCAATTTGGAAGTTCAGCACTTTCTTGATACCAATGTACAAAGGATGCTTCATCGCACCACAAAGTCAGCTTTGGCATGGCTCGACGGTGTGCTCCTGTATTGCGGTAGGCTAGCATGGATGCTTTGTCTTGCCAGGCAATCAGCGTCCAAAACTCGTTCGGTCGCCAGCGAAACTTAGCACAGAGCTTGCCGGATGCACGGTTTAGTTGCAATATACTTAGTATGCTATGTAAGGAAAACGGCAGCTTATAAAGAGGTCTTGTCACTCGCGCACGTGTTGCAGATATAAACACCATTTCTACTATCTCCTCTTCCTCATTTGCTTTCCACTACAACTTAGAATTGGTAGCAAGTTTTTAGCGCTGGCTTACCATTAACTAAAGTTAAATAAAGACAGCACTTACCGAGTTCAGAATCCCAACAGAAAATTGGAATTCCACAACTGGATGATGCTTCTGTCACCACCTCTGATAAATCTCGAAAAGTCACATTCTTAAATGAATTTAATGCCGAAAGAGCTTCTGCAAGAATAAATAATAAACCTATTTCACTTAAACCTCTATTTTCCAGTGAAATGGTATTGCCAGACAACAATTCTTTTAGTTCAGACTCTGAGATATTCAATCCAAGGAGATAAATACCTTTCTGAATTTCGTGACTGTATAGAGTTTGAGATAATTTGGACATATTGTTGCCCTACCAAGAACTTCCATTATGGATAGTTGCTAAATCAAAACTCTGGGGATTATCCAAGCATCGGCTAAATAAATAGTTGCTTGTGTCAATACGATTCAGTTAAAGCTAAAAACTCGAAACCAATTTGGTTGAGTTGAGGCACGAAACACAACATTATTAGGCATTTGTTGGGTTTCGCTTACGCTCAACCCAACCTACAATTCTTCTTAACTAAACCGTATTGGAGTTTATGTCAGTTAACCAGAGACCGAAAGTTCTGGAAGTCTTGGCACATTTGTGGTGTTAGACTGTTGCTTAGTAGAACCCTGAGTTTGTAAGCCTAGAGGGGTTATATCCTCTATCCAAGGCTGTAGTTCAGGTCGATACTGATAGCTCTTGAACTCTTGGTGCATTTTTGCCACCTGGGTGTTAGTCGGTACACCTCTGGTTTTAAGCCAGTAACTGAGTGCGCTTAAACCAAACTTCGCTGATGAGGACAACAAGCTGAAGAGATTGTAGAGATTTCGCACAGCCAAGACGCCCTTTAGCCCAAAGCCTTTCCACTGGAACATTATGTACCAGATGGCAAGGTAAAAGTAGGCATATGTCAGACTCGTAAAAATGTTATGGCGCTTGGGTTCAAGCTTTGCGTTTTCTAGATAATTGCCATAGTGCTGAATTGTGGAGTAATGTCCAAGCAATTGATCGGCTCGGTAGGCATCCATCAACCCAATGTTGGCACCTCGATCAACTAGCTTGCTAAACTGCTCGTATACGTCAGAAATCACTCTTTTGCCAACACCAGCATTCTTCAAGTACGCACGAATATACTTCGGGTCTAAAAACCATTTGCCCACGTACATGGGTAGAATCAACCCGAAGAACCACATATACTCAAAGTAAATGCGCCAACTCATGATGCTGGCATGACCAAGATGCTTGGAGTGATTTTTCATGGCATGGTTAACCGTGCGCGTGTAAGCAAGATTGAAGCTGTTATAGAGAGCGCGCTTTTCCTCAGCGTCAGGTTCACCAGCCAGCTTGGCGCGGATGATTTCCGTTACACTTTCAATCTCAAACGAAATCATCGTTGTCCCCAAAGAATAGAAGGCGTCAAAAATGCAAGCCGCATCGCCAAGCACATACCAGTTATCTGGGGAGAACATAACCTTGCTGCTGTGGGCAAGTCTTGGTAAGTAGTGAAAGTCAACATTTTCACCACTCGTTAGCAGGTTATACAAGTTGGTATGATTTGCCTTTAGGAAAGCGTAAAACTTTTCCTGAGTGTTGATGTCAGAAGCAGGAATCACATCATGGTGCTGGACAATGCCAATTGATATTTCCTGAGTGTCCTTGTCTGTAGGAATCATCCACAGCCAGTGACCACAACCAAACCAGTGGTTGGTGGCATAGTAATGGCTGCAGGTGGCACCGAAGGGGTCATAACCGTCGTGGAAAATGGTTCGATCCACATATTTGACGCGTACCCAAGCTGAGCCGGTGTTGACTCCAAAAAGATTTTCTGGTCCAAATAAGAGGTTGTCTGTCTTGTGTCCGATAATAAACTTACGACCCGAGCCATCGATGACATGTTTGGCTTTCAGTTCGATGTCCTCGTTGCTTAGCTTGACCTTGACTGTTTTTAGGGCATCCCCTGGGGTCAAATCTACATCAACCACGCGACCGTGGTAGAAGACAGCACCCATTTGTTTGTTCATCCTCAGTAAGTCCCGCTCAAATTTAGCGCGGTTCATTTGAAAAGTTTGAATGGGTGAGCGTCGATTGGACCAAACGTGGTAATGATCGTCGGTTGTCTCTGTTTTCGCCGGGTCTTTAGCCCAGTGAAAGTTCAGCCCAGATTTTGGAGGATGGTTTTCGACTAAGTACTCATGGAGACCTAATTCCTTAGACACAAAGAGCGTCGCAATTTCGACCATTGATTCACCAAGTTTGAGGTCTTTCTCTGTGCGCTCTTCTGGGCGAGGATCAATCAGTGCAATTCGGATATTTGGGATTTTAAGTAAGAGGTGCCGAGCTTGACAAACTCCTACAAAGCCTGCACCCATAATGACGACGTCGTATTCTAGCTGTTGAGTAGTATGCATTTACCGCTCCAGTTTTAATTTGTTAACAATCAATTTGCACAGCTCTGTATCAAACGCTTAAATTTTTGCGTTGAGTAAGTTTAGTGAAGGGGCTTCTTAGTTTCCAACCTCACACCTTGGCTGTAATTGCGCTCGATATCGGTAGTTTTTGAATTCCTGCCGCATTTTAGCCACTTCAGTGTTAGTAGGCATATGCTTAGTCTCTTGCAAGTAAGCCTTCTCACTAAGAGCAGCATCTAATGCTCCCTTCAACAAACGGAAGAAGTTGTAGAGATGGCGTGGAGCCAGCACTCCCAAAAGACCAAAGCCTTTCCACTGGAAGAGGATGTACCAGATAGCAGTGTAAAAGTAAGTCTGTTTTAAGCTGGCGAAGATGTTGCAATGCTTGGGTTCAAATTTTGTGTTCTCCAAGTAGTCGCCCTGAGCCTTAACCGGAGTGTAGTCTCGAAACAATTGATCGGCTCGGTAGATATCTATCAACCCGATGTTGGCACCTCGGTCTACTAACTTGTTACACTGCTCGTATACTTCAGAAATGACTCTTTGTGTACTAGGAGCTTTCTTCAGATACGCACGAATATACTTCGGGTCTAAAAACCATTTGCCTACATACATTGGCAAACTCAACCCAAAAATCCACATATGCTCCAAGTAGATGCGCCAACTCATGACGCTGGCGTGACCAAGTTGCTGCGCACGATGTTTCATGAGATGGTTGACTTGACGTGCGTAGGCGATACTGAAGTCGTTATAAGCAGAGCGCTTCTCCTCAGCATCTGGTTCAAGAGCCAGTTTGGCGCGGATGATTTCTGTGATGCTCTCAATGCCAAATGAAATCATCGTTGTCGCGGAAGAATAGAAGATATCGAAAGAGCAAGCTGCATCACCAAGCACATACCAGTTGTCCGGGGATAATATGACTTTGCTGGTGTGAGTTATTCTTGGCAAGTAGTGAAAATCAAGTTTATCACCACTGCTCAGCAGCTGATATAAGTTGGTGTGATTTGCTTTCAGGAAGGCGTAAAATTTTTCCTGGGTGTTGATGTCACAAGCAGGAATCACATCATGGTGGTGAATGATACCAATGGAGATTTCCTCAGTGTACTTGTCTGTGGGAACCATCCACAGCCAGTGACCATAACCAAACCAATAATTGCCGGCATAGTAATGGCTGCAAGTTGCACTAAATGGGTCATAACCATTGTGGAAAATGTTACGGTCTACACCTTTGACACGTACCCAAGCTGAGCCAGTGTTCGCTCCATCAAGATTTTCTGGTTCAAACAGGAGGTTGTCTGTCTTGCGTCCGATAATAAACTTGCGACCTGCACTATCAATAATATGTTTGGCTTTCAGTTCGATGTTGTTGTCGCCCAGCTGGATCTTAACTGTTTTTAGGGCATCACCTGAAGTCAAATCTACGTCAACCACATGACCTTTATAGAAGCTAGCGCCCATCTCTTTGTTCATATGAAGCAAGTCTTGCTCAAATCTGGCGCTGTTTATTTGAGTGGAATCGAGTTCAGGTTGTCGATTGCACCAAATGTGATAGTAGTCATCTGTGGTCTGTGTTTGAGTTGGGTCTTTCGGCCAGTGGAAGTTCGAGCCAACTTTAGGCAGATGATTTTCAACTATGTAATCATAAAGCCCCAGTTCTTTACTAAGCAAGAGTGTGCCAATTTCAATCATTGACTCGCCAGGTTTGAAGTCCTCTTCTAAGTCCTCTTCGAGACGAGGATCAATGAGGGCTACTCGAATATTTGGAATTTTGAGCAAGAGATGTCGGACTTGGCAGTTACCAGCAAATCCCCTGCCCAGGACTATGACGTCATATTCAGAGACTTGAGTGGTGTACATTCATAACTCCATTTCTAATGGATTGAGTTTTTGTTGCAAAACTGTTGGTCAGTTCTTGAGGACATTCGCGTGAGCAATGCTCGCTGTGCATTGTGGTCGTTAATGCTCCAGATGTGAGGAGGGGAGGGGAGACAAAGGAGAAATATAGCGGTTTGCACTTGGGTAAGGTACACCAAAGAAATAATGAACCACAGATGGACACAGATGGACACAGATAAATAAGAGTGCCCTATATGTTGAAAATTTTTCGTGTCTCTGTGTCAATCTTTACGTTTGAGTTCAACTTAGTAGGAATGTTTGGTCGCTATGGCTTGAGTAAGCTAGGTGTTTTGTACAACCAGCGCGACCATTCTTTCAGGACCTCGGGTGAGCGCGATTGGAAAGGTGAGAACTTTAAACTGACTACCAGAAACTGTCTCCTGAAACAAAATACAATCTCCTTCTGTTTGGGCGATCGCCAAATCGATATTCAAAGCATTGGTGGCTTTACGCAGGGCTTCTACCGCTGCCCAGATGCGCGTACCTGCCTGATCCAGCGAGTCGTTAACAGCTAGCAACTGTTGCATCAATGGCGAGCGAGCATAGCTTAGCAAAGCAGTCCATTCTTGCTGCGTTCTGTGTGTTATGGGGGCAATATCACAACCTTGTGATCCATAACCAGCAACACACAAGCAAAAACGGTTATCATGAGAAAGGGACACATTCACAGCTTTTTCTTCTAAGCCCTCAAGCACTGGTTTGCCTGAATTAAGCCATTTGATTTGAACTTGTTGGAAACCTGCAACCTGCAAGGGCATTGAATCCAATTGAGTAGCTGTGTAGTTGATAGTCTTGTCCTCAGCTTCGACTGAAGTTGGTAGCGATGTGTTCACCATTTAACACTTCTCCTTGCTGTTGAATGTTTGAAATACCTGTATTCAATAGGTTTATGCAGCTGCATAAAGACCACAGATGGAGGGTGGACAACCTGATTGCCTAAGCGTTAACCTGACTTGAAAAAGGCAGCTATGCTGAGGGCAGAGGGCAGAAGGGAAGAAAAGTTTTTTCATCCGTTCTGGTGTACGGAAGTACATGATGGCTACTTGATTAGAGGTCATGTCATGAGTTGCCAGGATTGAGCAGTTTAGCGATCGCCTTTGAGAATATAGGCACTTCTCGTTGGTGGCGTTCTGCTGCAGATAGCCCATGTAAGCCTGGAAGATGAGCCAGTGAAACTTCTGGCACAGTTATCTTGAAGTCATCAGCCCAGCGAGCCAATTTACTGCGTAGAATCTGTTCATCTCGTTGACTGGGGTTGGCCAGATCTTCAGCCGTGGGATGCTCCTCTCGATGCTCTAGAATCCGTAACTGGTAACCCTCAAGCCTTTCTATGACCCGCCCATCCTGGTCAACGGCAAAGACACTACTGCGATACTGTCGATCAGAGCGACCCTCAAGGATAGCAACTCCAATACATTTGTTTGAGACATCTCCATTTGGGCGATAGAGTTCGATACTATCGATGCCGATAGGAAGGCTAATGTCTTGTGGAATGACAAGCTGTACAACCTGGAGCAGCGAGTCTCGGAAAAACGGATCTCCAAGTAGTAAAGGTGTTGAAATCCTGTCAGCAAAGCTGTCTTGACCTGTGGACGAGGATGAGCGCATTTCTGTGCTGAAGACACACTGGTTAGCGTTGAGGGTATAAACCTGCTGTAGGCGCTGAAAGCGAGGACCCTGGAATAGCAACCAGCTGTACAAATCTTGCTGGGGCTGAATATCTAACGGGGTCTCTGGGAGTTCGACAGTTGCTCTGGGCACATCGCTATCGATATTTAGGACAAAGGTTGCCGAGAAATGATCTATAGCGAAGCCTGTCTGCTCTGTTCTAATGCCGGCACGCACCCGCTGCTTAGCACCAAAAGACCAGTCTTCAATCACCTCTGCGTGAATTTCGATGTCCACGCCCTTTGTGGGGTCTACCACGATGGGTCGCTCAAGGCGGATATCTTCAATACGCAACGCCTGGAAGTGGGACTGACCTGTGGCGTAAGCAACAACTTGAGCCATAGCCTCCAGACCAAACACGGTTGGAAACAGGTACGACCCTTTATAAACGTGATCCTGAACGTAGAGATCCTGCTCTATGCTAAGGTGAACGCGTGAGACAACTTCCACGCCTGGTTCGACGTAGAGGAGCTGTTCTAAAAACCTTGATGCAGCTGGTAGTGGGGGAAGCGCTGGTAACCATGTATCAACTTTTACCCTTCCCGCAACCGCAACTTGGCGCTCACCAGGGTCGTTCAGCATCAAGTTTAGGAATCGACGCACTCCCTCTTCTTTGGAGATAGAATATAGCCCGAGCTTCACTAGAGCAGGAATACTGCCCATGCGTACCCCCATGCCGACCTCTTCCCACACAGTAAAGGCGATGGAAAGAACTGATGTTTCTGGATGTTCCGCCTCAAAGCGCCGCAAAATGAGATCTAGCGCTTCATTTGAGAAGGCATACCAAGCATTACCTGGCACCCCTATGATGCCGATAAGCGATGCGAAACCCACAAACAGTTTTGGTGGATTGTCTTTCAACGCATTGCAGAGATTGAGAGCGCCAACGAGTTTAGGCGCAACTTCCGCACGCGCTGCCTCAGCAGAGACCTGCTCTACCTTTCTTGGCTTATTTAGTCCAGCCCCGTGAATCACGCCTGTGATCTTGCCCATCTCTTGGCGTATCTGGTGAATGAGAGCTAAAACCGCTTCTGCGTCAGTAACGTCGCACTGATAGTATCGGCAAGTCAGTCCTGCGTTGCTGAAGCTTTCAAGAGTGCTAACAAGCTCGTTGCTGTTGCCTTGCTCACCAGCTCCTTGCTGATAAGGTGAGCTGCCAACTACCGCCATGCGTGCGCCTGTCGCTTGGGCAAAGGCAAGGGCACAAGTAGCAGTGATGCCCTTAGCACCACCAGTAACCAGAATAACATCATCTGATGACCATGAAATCGGTCTTCTTTGGTAACTTTCTGGATGCTGCAGAACTGGTCGGGGAATACGTCGAGTCAGCTCTGAATCATAGCCTGCTGCGACGTAAGTCTCAGGTGTGGACAGTTCATTGCTCACACGTTCTGCTAGTGCAGCAAGATTAACATCACAAGAAAAATCGATCGCCCGGATTTTTAAATCGGGTCGCTCGAAATGGATACTACCTGCAAAGGCTGTTGCACAGCATTGCTCGATATTAGCTATCTGTGGTTGCTTGCCAAAATATCCACCACCAAACTGAATAAAAGCTAACGTCATGGGCTGGCGCGGTTTGCTTGAGACAGGTGTGAGTGCTGCCGCAGTGTGTAGTCGCTTGATGCTCTCTTGTAAGCTAACGTTTGCTGAAATTTGGTCTGTCGGTACTTGGGGCAGAACAGCAATCAAGTGGGAGAAATCGACACTGCTAGTCAGTGGCTGCTCCTGTGCTTCAGCAAAGGGCTTGATTTGAACGCGGGCACCCCGGCTTTGCAGGTCTTGGTGCAGTGCCTCTGCCACGCTTGCCTGCTTTGGAGTGCAGAGAATCAATACGTTTGCAGTTTGCCACTGGTTTTGTTGGCTGGCGGTGGGAGTTGCTTGAGCTTCCTCGGCTACATACTGGACAATAAAGTTACGCGCCCAAGACTTTTCCTCAAGGCTAGTCAAACTTGCGGGTTTACTTGCAGGGATTGCTTTACCGTTGGTGGTATTGGGTGTACTCAACGCTAACTGCTCTGGCTGATTTAGAATGCTTCCTTCTTGAAAAAGCTGCTCTAGAGCGTCTGCAACCTCTGTCAATGTGGCATTGGCAAATTTTGAAGGGTCAAGGCGTCCTGCCACTCCCGCACACTTAGCTGCTTCTGCAACGAACTCCCCTGCTTTAATTGAGTCAAGATTCAAATCGCTAAGCAGACGCAAGTCTAGAGATAGGGTTTCTCGTGGAAAACCAGTACGTTGTTCTAAAAGGGACAGCAGAAGATTGGGTATTGATACTGAAGCCTTGGGTGCTTGACTAGGTACTTGAAGCTCCGGTGCGATTGGGCAAAGCCCACTGCCGAAGGCAATCGCTTCAACGTCTGCTTTCTTATTCGCTATAACTGCGCCAATCACCTGAGCCACTGCTTGTAGTGTGGCATTGGCTAAAGAAGATGGATCGACCTCACCGGCTACACCACATTCTTTTGCAACGGTGGCAACCAGTTCACCAGCTTTAATAGAGTCTAGGTTCAAATCGTCGAGCAGCCGTGCTTGCAACGTGATACTTTCTCGCGGATATCCTGTCCGTTGCACAACCTGATCGATTAAGAGTTCCTCAATCGCCTCAGTCTTGTTGAAGTTCTTGGGAGCTTCAACTGTTGTTTTTGGTTTTGGTTCGTTAGCGATCGCCGCAAAGGGCGCTGGGCTTTGCCCAATCGCAGCAGTCGGTACACGGCTTTCTTGAATTCTTACGCCATTATTGTTGTTTACGGCATAAGTATCAGAAACTGGGAGCAATGGCAGAGTTTGCAAGTCTGCTCGAATCACCTCAGCCAAAAACTTCCCTCTGTGAGTCAGGTAATTGAACAGGGCTTGAGACACAACCTGCGGTGAAACATTGGTCGCGTCACTGCGTTCAATGGGCATTGACTTCACCCAACCTCCAGAGGTCGGTATAAGGGATGGAGTGACAGCCGATACTTTAAATTGTTGCGCACAGGGATTTTCAATGAAAATACGATCCGACGCTGGAACAAACGGGCGGACAAGACGGTTTTCGTAAAGCGCTTCCCATCGGATTTCGCCACCGTGGACAAAAAGACTTGCCAACACAGTATTCAAATCCCGATCCAATCCAGGTTTCGATTCAATCGGAAGACATACAGGACCGCTCGGTTCAGTAATATCTTTCACCAGGTTGGAAAGAACTTTTCCAGGACCTACTTCTATAAGCAAATCACATTCCTGGGCGAGTTTCTTAACTGAAGCGATAAAATTCACTTGCGCAAGAACTTGGTGTGCAAAATGCTCACGTAGTTTGAGTCCGCGCTTGACTTGCTGACCATCCACGCTAGAAAACAGCTGTACGTCTGTTTCCCCAAGTACCTCAGGAACTGGTGCGCAGTTTTTCAGATGCTCAGCTGCTGCTGAAACCAATTGAGAATGAAACGCATTGGAAACTGGAAGCTGATACGTCCGGATTTCATGAGCTGCGGCAAGTTCAATAACTTCCTGAATGCTTGTCCGCTCACCGGATATCACCACCTGCTTCGGACTATTAATATTTGCCACAACTGCATAGCCACTGACTTGCTTCAAGAGTTCAACAGCGGTCTGTTGTGAGCAGGCTAAACTGACCATAGTTCCTGCGTCGTTTGCAGGTGCAGACATGGCTTGTCCTCGAACTGCCGCTAAGCTAAGCAAAGCTTTGTCATCAAAGGCACCCGCTACCCGAAAAGCAGTCAGTTCGCCAAGACTGTGCCCCGCCACGGCAACAGGCTTGATTCCAAGGTTAGCAAGTTTACGGGTCCAAAGGAGGGAGGCAAGGCAAATAGCAGGCTGAGCGACTTCCGTTTGTGCGAGTGTGGCTGACCACTCGTCGACCTTCTTGACATCAAGGATCCGATCCAGTGGACGGAATATGAGTTGACTAACCGCTTGTGCTCCTATCTCATTTAGCCAACAATCTGCTTGCTCCACGAGTTCGCGAGCACACCTATGGCGCTCAACAAGTGTACGCCCCATATTCAACTGTTGGGAGCCTTGACCGGGAAACAGAAAACCAATTCGGTTGCGCGAAACTGCGTTGCTGATCCAGACATTTTTCTCAGGGCTAATTGCCACCTCTGCCTTGGTAGGAGGCATTTCGTCCAGCATCTTTTCAAGTTGCTTGAGAGTGCGAATCAGCTCCTCTGGTCTTTCAGCAATAACAACTGCCCGAACTGGTGATTTCAGATCTAGTTCATGCGCAAGGTGCGCTGCTAGATCGACGAGTTCGCCGACACTGATTCCTTCTGCAATGCTTAGAACAGCCTGAGTGCGTTGACGCAAGGCGGGAATAGACTCTGCACTCAGCACAAACAGTTCTGTATCCTGTTGAGAAACAAGCAAAGCACGCTCTTCAATAGACGTTCCGAGACGAGAAGAGGGACTATCACCAGACTCAAGAGTCACGTGGCAGTTGATGCCGCCAAATCCCATTGCAGAAACACCTGCTCGGAGAGTCTCTGTTTTGCTTCGGACTTCTCCTTGAAGGATTGGGTAAACACAACGAGCGGCAGTCTCAAATACCGTATTAGGTTCCTTACAACCAGCCGTTGGCGGCAAAATTCGCTGATTGACTGCCATCACAGCTTTGATGAACCCTCCTACGCCAGCCGCCGCTTTGGTATGACCAACTATTGATTTGAAGGAGGTGATGCCACAGCTGCGGGTAGTTTCTTCTCGATCAGAACCCATGACCAGCCCAATAGCTTCCAACTCTGTGCGATCGCCTACAGGGGTACCTGTACCATGCCCCTCAATAAAATCAACATCGTTTGGGCTGTAGCCAGCGCGAGTATAGGCACGCAAAAGGGCGATCGCCTGACCTTCCCGTTTGGGTGCTGTAACGCCACCCCTTCCATCAGAGGATATACCCCAACCACGCAGCACTGCATACACATAGTTGCCATCTCGGCGAGCGTCCTCCAAACGCTTTAGGACAACAAAACCACAACCTTCACCTGGAATAAAACCGCTAGCATGACGGTCGTAAACCGTCATGTCCTGACGAGTGATCGCACCCATCTTGGCAAATCCAACGATTTCAAAAGGATCTAGACTGACATCGACACCCCCAGCAAGTGCTAAATCCAGATCGTTATTAGCTAAGGCTGTAGCTGCGGTAGCAACTGCGATCAGTGAAGCAGAACAAGCACCGTCCACTACATATCCGCCGCCGTTAAAGTCAAGAAAATTGCAGATTCTCCCAGCAATCGTGTTAGAAAGGCATCCAGCTAGAGAATCCTCAGTGATCGGTTGGAATGCCGATTTGTAGTACTCCTCGGTAGTCTCTACCAGGTCATTTACCAGTTCTGATGGCAGCCCTCTTGCCTCGGCTGCAGCGCGCATTGCCCGTTGAACAAAGGGCCAGCGTAAACGCATCATGTGCGATCGCATTTGTTCCCCAGTCAACGTGTTGCCAAGCACTACGCCTGAACGTTCGGTAACAACATTTCCACGCGTGTACCCAGCATCCTCCAAAGCCTTGAGTGCGACTTCAAGTGCCAGCCAATGGACAATGTCTGCAGACTCAACGGTTCCTTTTGGAAGGCGCTTACTAACCCAGTCGAACTCAAAACCATCAATGACAGCGGCACGAGTCCCGTAAGTCTTTTCCGGTGCAGTGGGATCTGGATCGTGGTACTCAGAAAGCGGCAGTCGCTGCTCAGGAATCCTGCGAAATTGAACCCGCTTTGCAAGTATATTTTCCCAAAGCTGTGGTAAATGATGCGCGCCGGATACCAGCAACCCATCCCGATGACCGCAATAGCAGGATTAGACATGAGACACTCCAGTGTATTTAATGACACTTTCAATTGAAATTGTTTGAAATTGCTGCTGAAGCAGGTAGTTTTAATGCAGGTAGGTTCAAGCACCTCCACCCTCTTCAGACAATTGGCTAGATGTAAGTCAACCCAAAACAGGTTTCGGATCCCTGTTTTATCCACATATAATCATCAAGTGCCACTAAAATTTATTTTTTTACAGAAAAATTGAGATAGTGGCAATTACGCTTAGGTGCCAAGTGTTAAGTTTTTGTTTTACAACTCTTGGGTGTGGAAATTGATAAAGCCCTTTGAGTTGTACTTATGAAAAATTGCGCTTCTTAATTCTGTGATGTCCGAAAGCTTTTTCCTACAAAATTTTTTGCAAGACAACTGCCTGTTTTTGCGAAAACAGCGGTCCAAATCATCTCATTCAAACTCCTTGACAGCTTTTCTTTGGCAATCACATCAAACGCCAAAAGCATTGGTTTTGCTAACCTCTAGGCATCATTGTTGCACAAGCAAGGTCGCGTACCATAACCTCATCGACAGCCTTGGGGCATTGTCAAATACAGTATTTTGTTAATTTTGGCGTATGAGATGAATGTTGAAAACAACACAGACAATGAAACCGCTTTTTGGTGTTACTTGCATTTGCTATAGACATTTTTTAGTTACTGATGGTATATTAATTTTTGGTTCGGAACCTGTCAAGGGGTAAGAACCTAAAAAAAGATTTTTCAGGGAGCATCATTAATGAAGGTTTCAGAAGTGCGGTTGTGTGTAGGATGCCAACAAAGAAAGAAAAAGTCACTTTCATTTGTGACTTAGAGACAAAAAATGAACTGGAGTACTGGGCGAAAGAAGAAGGACAAACCATTAGTAGCCTTGTGGGACGGATTGTTGGTGAAGCGATCGCGGCAAGACAAGGTAAAAAACCTATCAAAAAAGAAGCCGAACCAGAGCCAGCAAATATTCATGAGTTAGTTCAGCGCAATCTCAACAAGCTGCGACGGCATACAGGCATTAAAAACCTCAAACAAATTGCTAACGCTGAGGTTTTACCGACAAAAGATAATTTCCTTCTGATCATGCAAGCCTTAGCTGTACCTGAAAAACTACAGCAAAAGCTTTGGTTTGCAACATATGGCAACAACTCTAATCATGAGGAAGGCATCGAACATGGAACTACTTAAAGTTCTCAACCAACCTCACTGGAACTATTTCTTTACCCATGAGGGTGTAACAATCAAAGCTCCTAGCAAGCAGGCTGCAACACAGTTAGCTTTGATGTATCGGGAGTGCCTAATTGAGACAGCCCATAGAATCAAAGGCAAGGTAAAAATCGGCTGGCGGCGCTGTAAGTGTCCCATCCAATTTTTTAGCTGGATGGCATTAGAACAACCACCAACAGCATATGAAACGGCAGAAGCGATTCTACGCACAGGTGGGGCAGTATTTTGTTCTCTGCTAGATCTGCCTATGCCGCTACTAAAGCGGATAGTGCAGGTAGGAGAGAGTGAAAGGCCCATCTCGATCGTGAGACGTTCTGACCGCAAACAAATCATTATCAATAAACCGATGGAGATAGCTTTACAAACCGCTGCTATCGAAGCAACCCAACGCATAATGACTCGCTTTTGGCGTCCCAGTGACTTAGAAAAACTGGAAGGTAAATTTCAGGTTGCAAGCCATTTCAAGTGGCGATATCATGCTGGACTTAATCAACGTACTTGGGCCATATTAGAAAGCGAATTTGAAATGTTCGAGGTTAACGGACAGTGGTATTCACAGACTACTTTCCTCATGAACCCTGAGCCTATACCTTTGCCTGAAGATGGCATAATTTCGGTTCTTGACAAGTTAACAGATAACTGACAGGAGATTGCTGTTTTGGCGAGTGATTCTCCAGGTCAATACACGTGGCTACATCGTTAGTACAAAATTGCATAAGTTCGTAACTTTTTTAAACGCACAGAGAAGTCTGAGCCGAGGCTTCCTCGGACCAGACTTCGGTGGAACGCGGTGAAGGGCGCTCTTTGGAGGGGAAAATGTTCACGCATTTGGGAGAGCTTTGCTTTGTTGCCTCGGACATAATTTTTCGCGTTGTACCCTCCAATCCCGTTCGCTTAATTGTCTTAACTAGGAGTAACAACCATGTTCCTGCAAGAAAATACCCAAATCTCACAAGATATGCCGTCGCAGATGGTAATGATTGAATTGGCAACTAGCTACTGGATTTCGCGATCGCTATATGCTGCGGCGAAGCTTGGTATAGCGGATTTGTTGAAAGACGGTCCAAAGAGTTGTGATCATCTGGCTTCTTCAACTGGAACGAATGCAGGATCTCTTTATCGACTCATGCGTGCGCTTGCTAGTGTGGGGATCTTTGCTCTCGACGAACAGGAATGCTTCACCCTAACACCACTAGCCACTTATCTCCAGAGCGATGCTCCTAACTCAATACGTGCCTTTGCGATTAGTTTTGGTGAGGAACATTACCGCGCTTGGGGAGATATTATCCACAGCATACAGACTGGCGATAGCGCTTTCCAGAATTTGTACGGTATGCCAGTCTTCCAGTATTATGCGCAAAACCCGCAAGCAGGAAAGACTTTTGACGAGGCGATGACGAGTGTTTCAGCAACGGACAAAACTGAGATCACTGGGGAATACGATTTTTCATCTATCCGCAAGTTAGTTGATGTTGGTGGTGGACGGGGAAGTTTCATAGCCTCTATTCTTAAGGCAAATCCCACAATCGAAGGCATTCTCTTCGATCAACCGTCCGTAATCGAAGGAGCGAAGAGTGTTCTGGAAGCGGAGGGAGTCTCAAAACGCTGCGAACTCGTTGCCGGAAGCTTCTTTGAGTCTGTACCCAGCGGTGGCGATGCCTACATTCTCAAATACGTCATCCATCTGTTGGATGATGAACGTGCGATCGCTATTCTTAAGAACTGCCACCGCGCTATGGTGGAAAATGGAAAACTTTTGCTAGTCGAGCGGATCATTCCACCTGGCAATGAACCTTTCTGGGGCAAGTTTCTAGACATCCATATGCTAATAGCCATTTCAGGCGGTCGTGAACGTACAAAAATGGAATATGAAGCTCTGTTTGAGGCTTCTGGCTTCAAGCTGTCCAAAATCATTACCACAAAGTCAAACGTAAGCGTGATTGAGGGAATCCGGCTGTAGCCTTTGTTAGGTGTCAAAACAAAGGCAGCCCCAATCGCTCATCCGAAGGCAGAAGGTAAGACAAGAGCGTGGCGGCGGCATACGCCCCTTTCCCTACTTGAGTGAGGAAACTCCTTCAAGCAAGTCAACTCACACAAAGAGGAAGCCCAAAGAGCAATATGAGTGAATCCCCCGCTACACCCGGTACTTCGGGTTAGCGGCGGGAGAAAAGCGACAAGCTGCTGAGAGCAGAATTTTTAAGTACATTGACTCATGGGGAATCTGGGTTAGACACATGATTCAATCACCTGTAAGAGTTTGGAAACGAAGATAACAGCCAATCTGATCAAGGAATTATCTAAAATCCGATGCTTCTTGTGTATTTGCACCTGATTGGATAGCAAAATACAGTTGATTAAATTCTTTATTTGGTAATAGACCTGTTGGATCTAAAGCCAGATTCTCTTTAATACCATCCACAAGATACATATCGATTTTACCCTTATTTTTAGCAGTAATTTTTCCTCGATATTGAACTGCAAAAAAATCTTTAATTAACTCATAAGTTGCTTGGGAAATATTAATGCTTCCAGAAACACCAGACGATTCCATCCCGGAAGCGGTGTTAACAGTGTCACCCCAAACATCGTAAGCAAACTTTTTGTGTCCAATCACACCAGCTATTAATGGTCCTGAATGGATACCAATACGAATGTCCCAGTATGGTTGGTTCAAAACCTGCTTCTCTTTTTTGCGCCATTCCATGAAGGTGCGAATGTTGATAGCAGCGAGTACAGCATCAATGGCATGGGTTTTGTTAGAAGTAGGAATTCCTCCAGCACACATATAACTGTCACCAATTGTTTTCAATTTTTCCAAATTATGTGCTTCTATAAACTGGTCAAAGCAAGAAAAACAGTAATCGAGTTCATCAACTAGTTCTTGTGGGGTCAGCTGTTCTGATAACTTGGTAAAATTCCTGAAGTCTGTAAACAGAACAGAGGCACATTCATAATAAACAGGCTGAACTGTACCACTTTGCTTGAGTTCAGAAGCAATATCTGTTGGTAGTATATTTAAAAGCAATTGGTCAGTCTTGCGTTTTTCTTCTTCTAATTCAAGATACAACCGATTTAACTCTTCAAAACGTTGAGCATTACGAATGGCTGCTGATAATTGCACGGCTAGTAAATAGCCAATCCGTACATCTTCTTGAGTGTAGATGTTTGGTGCTCTTGTGGCAAAGTTGATAGTACCAATTACCTGATGATCGCTTTCTAAAGGAATGATGACCTGCGATTGATACTGGCTAAGAAAACCGCTTGCAGAATTTTCCTGAATGAGTTGAACTTGACCTGTTTTCAGGCTCATACCAACTGCACCCATGTTTGTCAGATCAAAAAAGTCAAATTCGACAGTAGGACCAAACAGCCTCACTACACGCCAAGAATTGTTAGTGTTGCACAGGCAAACACTACAATGCTCGAAGTCTAACAACCATTTTGCTTGTTTGCCCACAACCTGCAAAATCTCATCCAACTTGAGCGAACGATTCATTGCGATCGCAATTTCATTAACAGCAGCAATACGACTGGAAAGCGCTTGCGCCTCAGCAAGCAGGCGACGGGAAAGAAGCAACAGTTGTTGATAGTCCTGTTCGTCCAGCCTACTACCAATAAAGGCAGGGATAAAAGTCATAATGTATCAATTTCGAGTGCGATCGCGTCAGTATACCGATTTATACTCGTAAATAAGTCTGCTGTGGCAACAATCTCAAATATCTCAGAATCGTCCAAACCTAGCTTATACAGATGTTGGTAATCTTGAGTTGTCAGCTGATGGGGTTCGATAGCGGCTTTCAAGCCAAAGCTGATTACTGCTTTTTCACGCTGAGGAAGCGGACAAGCTGCAAAATGTGATACCAAGGTTTTTAAAACTTCCTCACTCATCCCCAAGGATGATAATCCATGCAAGTGGACATTCAATGCATAATCACTGCGATGTGCCTGGGAAATGGCAATTCCCAGCATTTCCTTGAGTGTGCGTGGAACATCTCCTTTTAGAACTGTAGCGCGAAATTTCTTCCAGTTCGCTTCCAGCACATCAGGATTGATTGCCATTGATTTAAATAGATTTGGTACTATACCAAACCCAAGTTCAACCTGGATTTCTTGATATATCGTTTTGACTTTGGTATCCGTCAGCTGATCGTATTCAATTATAGGAAATTTAGCCATTGTCATCTCTAGCCTGACTAGGGAACATGTTTGAGCCGCTCAACTCAAACAAACTTGTACTAATTCGTACAAGCTATATGTTTTTATAGAGAAATAATACTTAGGTAGAGACCCCGTCAGTAGATAGTATAACTTCTTGTCGGATTTGGTTGATCGGTAAAATAACCATAATCATCATTTTTATCTTATCAAAGAAAATCTATCAAAAGTATAGTAATAATGATTTTTGATTTCAAGAAGCGCATATTTTACTCAGAAATCTATACTTTTGAGAGAATAGGTCATAAAAAAACACGCTCTTGATTATGCAGGCAGAATATCGGCAGCGCCGTGAGCAATTGATGTCAAAGATTGGCAATGGTATTGCAATTTTTCGCAGTGCGCCAACAGCGGTGATGCACAACGATGTGGAATACGCTTTTCGCCAAGATAGCGATTTCTACTATTTGACTGGGTTTAACGAAGCGCAAGCAGTAGCAGTTTTAGCACCATCACACCCAGAACATCGGTTTGTGCTGTTTGTACAACCGAAAGATAGGGAACAGGAAGTTTGGAGCGGTTATCGGTGTGGGGTAGAAGCGGCAAAACAAGTGTATGGTGCAGACGAAGCTTACCCGATTACCGAACTTGATGAAAAGTTGCCCCAGTATTTGGAGAAAGCTGATCGCATTTACTATCATCTGGGACGCGATCGCACTTTCAACGACAAAATCCTCAACCTTTGGCAGCGTTTGATGCGGACTTATCCCAAGCGGGGTACAGGACCAATTGCCATTGAAGATACTGGTCCCATTCTTCATAGCATGAGGCTCATTAAAAGTCAATCAGAATTGGAGTTGATGCGCAAAGCTGCTGATATTGCAGTTGAAGCACACAATCACGCAATGGAGTTTACCCAACCCGGACGCTACGAGTACGAAATTCAAGCAGAAATCGAACATATCTTTCGCCTGCGGGGTGCGAATGGACCCGCTTACCCCTCAATCGTGGCTTCTGGAGTGAATGCCTGTGTTCTGCATTACATTGAAAACAATCGGCAGATACAGGACAAAGAGTTGCTGCTGATTGATGCTGGTTGTGCTTATGGTTACTACAACTCTGATATCACGCGTACCTGGCCAGTGGGAGGTAAATTTACGCCAGAACAAAAGACGCTGTACGAGCTTGTTTTGGAAGCACAAAAGCAAGCCATAGCCCAAGTGCAACCAGGCAATCCCTACAAACTCATTCATGATACTGCCGTCCGCGTCCTCACAGAAGGCTTAGTCGAACTTGGCATCCTCAAGGGTGAAATTGACAAGCTGATTGAGGAAGAGAAATACAAGCCATATTATATGCACCGTACTGGTCATTGGCTAGGTTTAGATGTTCATGATGTGGGTGTGTATCAGCACGGTGAAGATAAACCGCAGATTCTGCAACCAGGTCAAGTGCTGACCGTAGAACCGGGACTTTATATTGTGCCAGATACCAAGCTCGCTGAAGACCAGCCACAGACAGACCCGCGTTGGGTTGGTATTGGGATTCGGATTGAGGATGATGTTTTGGTGACAGCTACAGGTCATGAAGTTTTGACTGCTGGTGTGCCGAAAGAAGTCGCCCAAGTGGAAAGATAAATTGTCGGGTGGGTAATGCCCACCCTTTGAAAGTAGTTTCAATCTCTGATAGAGATTCGTTCTGATGAGGGCTACAGCCAGTACTTGGGATAAGTCCTCTCGTGTGCAAGATTATTGAAAACCACAGCGCAAAGTACCAGAATAATAGAACCTTCAAGTGCAGGAGTTAGCAGAAATTGCCAAGATGCTTTCGTCATCATCACAACTAATGCAACTGCTCCCGAAGGGGGATGCAAAGTTCCAGTAAGCTGCATCATCCCAATCGCTGTCGCCACTGCCATTCCCATCGCCCAAGGTTCCGAACCAAAAAGATGTAGAATAGTCAGGCTCACTAAAGCAGCCACGAAATTACCACCAATTACATTACGGGGTTGAGCCAAGGGACTGTCAGGTACACCAAAGATCAATACGCTCGTGGCACCAAAGGGAGCCATCAGCAGAGGAGAATTCATTTTCACCGAGAGGTAAGCCGTTGCTGATATTCCCAGAAAACTACCGAACCAACTCCAAAAGATATGTATATGATGGGGTCTATCTAGAGGAACTGAACGCCTACTCCCGCGTATCTTGAACCAGTAATTCTTGCATTTCAACTGAACGTTCTTGTAATTCAATCTGGATAGATAGGTGTAATTAATTCGCCCTTTGGGTAAATAGCCTTTCATAATTCTCCATAGCAACCATGACAAACAGGCATTAAGTTCGGAAAAATGCCTGCATAATACTGTGTCCTAGCCAACCCTCAAATTTACAAATGAAGAAGGCAAGCAATGACAACTTCAGTGGACAAAGAAATACCTCAAATTTGTAAGCAGGCTGGCTCTACAACGTAGGCTTCTAACCTGCTATTTCATTGGTACATCCAGCCAATAAATCAGCGTTTGTACGAGTACAAAATTCACATACCTTCGTTTGTGCAAATTAAAAAAATTTAGCAGCTTCACAAATGTCATGAATTAATGACATATAGTCTTTAGAATATCCTCTAAAGCTTGTAAATAAAACTTAAAAAATATAGGAATAAGTAATATAAAATATAAGATAAATTTATATAAAAAACACATCAGGCTATAGAGCCGTTGGGAATTACGCCAAATTAGTTAAATAATTCAATTGTTCTGCATTGCTGGCATAGTTGTAGGCGTGATGCAACAAACCACGGATAGTCTATTGTTCAGGCTTGTAAAATCAAAAACAAGATGTATTGAACATCACAGATTGACTTGATTTAGAACTCTGTCTGTAGAGCAGGTCAACTTGTTCCTACGGTACACGTTTCATAAAACAGCATTATTTACACTGTTAGGAATAGGCTGCCCTAATAAATATTTGCAACGGGTAAAGTAGCACGTTGAAATTGAACGTAGTCTTTCTTATTGCCCTCCGCTTGCGATCGCAAGCGGAGGCAAGTTGAGACTTTGACAGATCTGTAAAAGCTAGAACAGCACCACAATTTCTGGTGCATGAATTTTTTCATTTGTAACTGAATAAAGCAGAGATTACTTGAAAACAAAGTCTGCTACTCCCTACCCGACATTTAGTTAGATTTTGAACTATGAAAAAAGCTGTTTTCCTGATACTCCCTATTACCTTAATCCTCTTCTCTAACCAGAGAGTTCAATCTCAACAAGCAGAGTCTTCCTTTGACCGTCCCTACTTAGCGTTAGTTAAAGGAGACACTGCTAACAGTTGTAGCTTTATTTCCGCCGATCTGCTGGAACGGACGGCAGACATTGTTGATGATTTGCTGTTTGTCCGTCCTGGTGATCCGCCAGAGTGGGTGAGGTATAAAATGCGCTTTGTTCCCGATCAGTCTTCCGGTAATGCATTGCAATGGACGGGGCTTGCAGGAGGAAACTATATTAAGGCTGTTGTAAATTTCCGCAACAACAGCGTCCAATCCCGCAGCTTTACAATGGCGATTAATTACAACCAACCAAATCAAAAACTGTGCCAGTGGGAGGTACGAGAAACACAACAGGCAATTAAATTGAATTCTCCAACTTCAAATTCTCCAACTTCAACTGTAGGGCAGTAAGGAGATTACTGCTTAATAGGGATTTGTAAATTTGATAACACGATAAATAAATTGTTATCCGGCACTAATGCATAGCATTTTGGAAGGATGAGAGGAATAATTTACGTCAATTTATACTTACCACCCTTAGAAGGATTCAGCCAATCGCAAGCATAACCTTTGGTTTCAGCTAAAAATTGGTTCCAAGGTATCGGTTGTAGAGCATCCTTGGTTTCATAGACAATTTGGAATAGACCATCGTCTTTGACTTGTCCAATCCGCACGAACTTAGATAAGTGGTGGTTGACGTTTATAGTGACTTTACCTTCAGGTGCATCGAAACTTTGACCGTAAGCCGCAGCTTTCACTTTTTCGAGGTGATCAGCCGTTTTTGCTTTCTCAACCGCTTGCTTCCAGAGATATACCATAATGTAACCGGCTTCCATCGGATCGTTTACCACGCGATCCGAACCATATTTCGCCTTGAACGCTTTCACAAACTTGTCGCTTGCAGGAGTTTTGACGCTTTGAAAATAATTCCAAGCTGCGTAGTGACCGACAAGATAATTAATTCCAATCGCTTTAACTTCTTCTTCTGCAATACTCACAGACATAGAAGGATACTTATCGGGATGTAAACCAGAGGCTTGTAATTCCCTGAAAAAGGCAATGTTAGTATCTCCATTTAAGGTATTATAGATAACACCTCCATTTGGTAAAGCTTGCTTAATTTTAGCGATCGCAGCCATGACATCGTTACTACCTAGAGGAATGTAATCTTCGCCAACGCTTTTACCCCCATTAGCTTTCAGTTGTGCCTTGATGATAGTGTTGGCAGTACGCGGAAAAAGGTAGTCAGAACCAACCAGAAAGAATTCCTTGCCTTTATGCTTCAGCAACCATTTAACCGAAGGTTCAATCTGCTGGTTAGGAGCGGCTCCCATGTAGAA
>NZ_JBAHYJ020000053.1:0-26345 GCF_036697665.2 Scytonema sp. PRP1
TCCGTTACCTTTCCAAACAAGATTTAGCAGAGGCTTGTGCAGATTGGTTGATGCTGTTACTGGAACCAGATCCAGTACGCTTTTTTGCCCAACAGGACGAGCAAGTTGGTGGGTTTCTGCGTTTCTTCAAGCGGGTGTGGCTTTTTCGGGGAATCCTAGCGCAAGCATTACCTTTAAACCTGATTTTGGGACTGCTGTCTTTGGCTTCGCCTTTTCTGTTGCAAATCCTGACTGATGATGTGCTGGTTCGCGGTGATACTAAGCTGCTCACAACTGTGGCGATCGCCGTAGTGGTAATGAATTTTATCTCCAGTAGTCTTTCGTTTGTGCAGTCTAACTTAATCGCTCACTTTGCACAACGCTTGCAATTAGGGCTAGTCCTGGAATTTGGACGACAAATTCTGCACTTACCTCTTTCTTACTACGAATCTCGTCGCAGTGGAGAAATCGTGAGCCGACTGCGAGATATTGACCAGATTAATCAGTTAGTTGCCCAAGTCATTGTTGGGTTACCCAGCCAATTTTTTATTGCGCTGGTTTCTTTTGGTTTCATGGTTTTTTATAGCTGGAAACTCACTTTAGTCGCTATAGTTATCGCTGTAGTGATGACGCTATCTACCATAGTATTTCAGCCAAGTTTGCAACAAAAAACTCGTGAACTTTTAGTAACAGAAGCAGAAACGCAAGGCGTTTTAGTTGAGAGCTTTAAAGGCGCACTAACCATCAAGACAACCACGGCTGCACCACAATTTTGGGATGAACTACAAAGCCGATTTAGTAAGCTTGCTAACCTCACATTACGTACAATTCAGATTAGTATTATAAATCATACTTTTTCTAGTTTTATTTCCGGTCTTGGTAGTATTCTTTTACTTTGGGTTGGTGGTAATTTGGTCATTAACCCATCTGAAAACCTAAGCATCGGGCAACTCCTGGCTTTTAGCTCAATGAATGGTAGTTTTCTAGGTTTAATTGCTAGTGTTATCAGTTTTGTAGATGAATTTACTCGTGCTAAAACAGCAACACAACGCCTCACAGAAGTTATAGATGCCACTCCGGAAAACGAAGGTGATGGGAGAAAACCTTTTGCCAACATTGCTGGAGATACTGACATTATTTGTACAAATGTTAACTTTCATTATGCTGGTCGGATTGATTTATTAGAAGACTTTTCTTTAAGAATTCCTGGTGGTCAAGTTATTGCTCTCATTGGTAAATCTGGTTGTGGGAAAAGTACCTTAGCTAAACTTATTGCCGGTTTATATCCAATCCAATCAGGGAATATTCGCATTGGGCTTTATAACTTACAAGACCTTTCGCTTGATTGTCTCCGTCAGCAAGTGGTTCTCGTTCCGCAAGATGCTCACTTTTGGAGTCGTTCAATTATGGAAAACTTCCGCTTAGGAGCGCCTTATGTTTCTTTTGAGCAGATTGTGAAAGCTTGCCAAATTGCTGAGGCAGATGATTTTATTAGTAAGCTTCCAGATAAATATCAAACTGTTTTAGGTGAATTTGGTGCAAATCTATCCGGCGGACAACGTCAACGACTAGCAATTGCAAGAGCGATTGTTACAGATCCACCAGTCCTCATTTTAGATGAGTCTACTTCTGGATTAGATCCAGTGAGCGAAGCCCAAGTATTGGATCGGTTGTTTGAACATCGTCGCGGTAAAACCACGATTTTAATTACTCACCGTCCTAAAGTCATTAATCGCGCTGATTGGATTGTGTTGATAGAACAGGGTAAGTTGAAACTTCAAGGTTCTTTGAAAGAGCTACGCTCTAAACCAGGCGACCATTTGGACTTTTTAATTCCTTAGCAAGTGGTTAATAGTTAATGGCTAGTCGTTACTGGGAAAATAACTAACTACTAACAATGACCAAACAACTCATCAGTAATTACTAATTCTCAATTATGCTTTATACTCATCATCAAAAACTGCTTCCCTCGGTTGGTACTGAAGACTTTCTTCCTCCTGTTAGCCGTTGGACATCTTTAGCTGGAATATTTCTCGTTGCCAATGTTGGTGCTGCGATCGCCCTCTCTTCATACATTAAATACAATGTCACTGTGAAAGCTCCGGCGACTGTGCGTCCTACAGGAGAAATCCGGCTCGTACAACCGTCCATGGAAGGAACTATTAAAAGTATCTTTGTTAAAACAAATCAGATTGTCAAAAAGGGCGATATCATCGCCCAATTGGATGATACGGAATTGCACATCAAAAATAGCCAATTGCAAGGCAATATCCAGGAAGGAAATTTACAACTAGCTCAAATTGATGCTCAAATCAAAGCTTTAGATACCCAAATTGAGGCTGAAAAGAGAGTTATAGAACGAACTGTTGCTTCTGCGAAAGCCGATTTGGCACGTAATCAACGTGAATATCAAGAGCAAGAAATTAAAGCTCAAAGCGAAGTGCTCGCAGCACAGGCAAATTTAGAAAAATCTGAAGTTGGTAGACAAAAAGCAAAGACTGATTTAGTTTTTGCTATTAAAGAACAAGACCGTTTTGAACAGCTCGTAAAAGAAGGCGTAATTGCTCAGCGCCAATTCGACGAAAAGCAACTTATTGTCTTGCAAACAAAAGCAGGTGTTCAGGCTGAACAAAAAGCTGTAGATATTGCCAAGGCAAATCTCCAAACGGCTAAAGCTGCACTCAAACCGAGTGGGGGAATGGTGGCGATCGCTCAAGAAAGAATTGCTCAAGAAACTGCTAAAGGAGACGCTGGTGTCGCTGCTTTTATCAGAGAGAAAAAGGCTTTAATTCAGCGACAAATAGAAATGCGAAACCAAATCAGACAATCTCAAAAAGAAGTGGAGAAAAATAATCTTCAGAGGAAAAATAGCGTGATTCGTGCCACCAGTAATGGCGTTGTTCTCAAGCTGAATTTGCGAAATCCTGGTCAGGTGGTAAACCCGTCAGAAGCGATTGCTGAAATTGTGCCACAGAATGCTCCTTTAGTCATTAAAGCAATGGTTCCTGCTACTGAAATTAAAAAGGTCGCCGTTGGTCAAACCGTGCAATTACGAGTTGACGCTTGTCCCTATCCTGATTATGGAACGCTCAAAGGTGTTGTTAGTGCTCTCTCTCCAGACGCAATCACATCTCAAAGTAATAATACAGGTACAATTCCATCTGTTAGCTACTTTGAAGCAACAATTAAACCGGAACGTCTTTCCTTCGGAAATCAGAATCGTAAATGCCTCATTCAACCCGGAATGGATGCCAAAGCTGACATTATTTCCAAAGAAGAAACAGCGCTTCAATTTATGCTTAGAAGGGCAAGATTAATATCAGATTTATAAGCACTCATTAAGATTTACCAATTCATATAGCAGTCCTATCTGCGAAGTGAAAATTACCTTGAAAAAAACCGCCAAGCCTGCCCTCGAGCGAAGCGAAGGGACGCCAAGAACGCCAAGAAAAGAGACAACAGAGAATTTTACAAATGATTTAGAATTGCTATAGTTGATGATTTATATCAAGTTCGGTTGATTACTTATCATTGCTGAAGAACCCCACCCCCGTAAAGCTACGCTTCACGTCCCCTCCCCGCTTGCGGGGAGGGGATAAAGGGGTGGGGTGCAGTCAACGTGGGAATCATAACTAATTAGCCGAACATGATATTATATAGACAAGATTCCATCTCTTTGATCCCATCTGTGGTTAATTATTCTTTTTTTTAATGAACGCAATAAGTCTTACATTTTCAGTGAATTGATTGATAAAAAATAAAAATTAGAGATGATATTGGGTGATTTATCATTTCTTGTTAAAAACGATAAATGACTTATCTGAGATTTTGCACCTGTTGCAACAGTGAGTCGGCGAAGCCTCCAAACCCTCGTTACCAGGTTGAACCTGGTAACGAGATATTAGAGCCTCTGGCTCTTGTTGGGTCCAAGAACTGACTTATGACAAATCAATATATCAACAAAATGTGCAATAGCTGAATAACTAATTCTTAATGATTTTGTTCTCTATGCAGTTTTGAGCAATAAAATTGACGTATTCTAACTATTATATTTTGCATAAAGATACAATGCCCTGCCTAGCCTTTCTTTATTATGCTAGGAAAATAAATAACATAACGATGTCTTGTGAGGCTAACATTGTGTACACCCATTATATTCTTAATTATCTACCTCCTCACCCTCATCCGGTTTCTAGCTTCTGAGCATACAACTCAAAAGGCATTACAGTGGTGGTCTTGTAGGCAATCTATAAAACTCTTTCAAGAAGCTGAGAAAATCCGAGATGGTTTGTTGCAAGAGTCTTTCGCAATTCGTCGTAGCCTAGAGATGTTAAGCGTAGATAACTTGGAGTTGTCGTTCAACAAAACTCAAGATTGCTTAAAACAAATTGATCAGTTCCATCAATCTTTAGTGCAATTAAGCGATCGCTTATTTCCAGCATACCTTCAAGATAGCTTGCCTTTAGCAATTCACTGCCTCTTAGAACCTTGGAGAACATCTCATCCACACCTGTATTTTCATATTGATATGCCAGCTTATTGGCGACAGGAGTCAGTTGGATGCAGTTTGACAGTTGTCAGAGCTTTAGAGGAGTTACTGAGAATAACTTTGCCAGAAGTTTTAACGCCAATATCAATTGATATCAGTTTAGAAGAACAGCAAAATATAGGTCAGCTGATTGTACGAATAACTTATCCTGAACCATATACACTTATTTCTTCTTCTAGTCTACCCGAATTAAAATTTCTTTCCGAAACTTTTAAAATTTTAACATCCGGAAAATGCTTTTACCGTATCAAAAATCTCACCATAGTCTGGTACTTTTGCTGGAAGTAAGTTATAACTTGTAGTCTATAAACTAAATATAACGTGAGTTCGATGTATCCTGATTTGACCCCTCTCCAAACCTCTCCCCTTGTAGGGGAGAGGCTTAAAATCCCATTTTTACGTGGCTCCTCCCTCTCCTACAAGGAGAGGGAGGTTGGGTGGGAGAGGTCTGTCGAACTCACGTTAAATATAATTGATGAATTAAACATCAGGCGATTTCTGATAATAGATAGTATATAATTATACATACTTTTGTTTACGAGGTATAAAAAATGAGACAAACTTTATCAGGGAAAGCATTGCTGAAAATTTTGGTTATTGATGACCACGAATCAGTTTTAGGTGGGACCATAGATGTTTTGCGAAAACAATACCCAGATGCTGAACTGATCACTGCTCTAACTGCTAAGAATGCTCTCAATCAAGTGATGAATTCGCAGCCCGACCTAGTGGTTATGGATCTTTCCATTCCGGAGAATACTGGGATAATGGCACGACCTGATACGGGCGTTCAACTTCTCAGGACTTTCATGAAGGAGTTCCCCAACTTGAATATTGTTGTCCAAAGCGCTCATGTCAGAACAATAGTACGCATTAGACCTGACATTGATGCTCATAAAGGAGGCTTCACTGTTGCGGATAAAAGTCTTTCTAGTCAAGAAATGTTAACGAGAGTTGATTGGGCATTGCAGGGATTAACTCATACCAAAGATATAAAAGGAATTCATTCTGGATTGGAGGTGAAACCAGAGTGGCTAAGGGTGCTAAGTCTAGCATTTGAGGAAGGATTACAAGATAAGGCGATCGCAGAGCGAATGTGTGTCTCTGAAAGGATGGTGCGCCATTACTGGAGTAAACTGCAAGACGCTTTAAACGTTTATCCTGACGATGGAAAAAATATCCGAATTCAAACAGAAATGATAGCCAGGGAAGAAGGGTTAATAGATTAGTTGTCAGTTCAAAGTTATGAATAAGGATAAACTCATAATCTATGACGAATTTTATAGAGATTGAAATTGTAAAAAATATTGAATTGGAAATCAAAATAGATTTTTAGAATTTACAATAGAATTTTTACAAAAAACCTGCTCAATTCACTCTTCTAATGCAGCCTGGAATTTGGAAAATAATCAAAGATGAAATTGCCATTTGGCGTGTGGGTGCATTACCAGGCATTGCAGTGATTGGACTAGTGATTGTAGCCCGTCTCACTGGTTCTATGCAATCTTTAGAGTGGCTAGCTTTTGATAGTTTTGTTCGTCTACGTTCAAGGGAACCTATCGATGAACGCATCCTGATTGTAGGAATTGACGAAAAGGATATCCGCAATGTGGGAAAGTATCCTATCCCGGATAAAGAAATTGCAGCGCTGATAAGAAAATTACAAACCTACAAGCCTCGGGTGATTGGTATTGATATTTTTAGAGATTTACCTGTTGAGCCTGGTCATCGCGAACTTGTAGCTGCATTTAAGGATATCAAAAATTTAATTGCTATTGAAAAAGTCTTACCCGAGCAAGTTGCGCCACCACCAGCATTACCACCCGAACAAGTTGGTTTTGCAGACCAAATTACGGATAATGATGGCAAATTGCGACGCAGCTTGCTAGCAACACCAACGGCTAAAGAATACAAGCTCTCTTTATCGCTATCTCTAGCAAGTGCTTATCTGGCTCATAAAGGTATAACCTTAGAAAACGGTATTCGCGACTCGGCTGCTATCAGGTTCGGAAATACCGAACTACCTCAGTTTTTGGCGAACACTGGGGGTTACGTGCAAGCAAATGATGGTGGAGTTCAAGTACTACTCAATTTTCGCTCTGGTCGAGAACGATTTAGAACGATTACTCTTAATGATATTAAAACGGGAAATTTTCAACCTGAGTGGATACGCGATCGCATCGTGATTATCGGGATCATAGCCCCAAGCATCAAAGACTGGATAACGACTTCCGCAATTCCATCTACCAAAACTGCACCAGGGCGAGTTTATGGAGTGGAAATTCAAGCACATGCCATTTCTCAAATCATCAGTGCTGTGCTTGACAAACGACCACTTTTACATTCTTGGTCAGAAGGGTGGGAATATGTATGGATTATAGGCTGGGGTCTGTTGGGAATTGGTTTTGCCAGACTCACGAAATTCCCGTGGATCAATCTTTTGGCTGTTTTCATTGCTAGCACTTATCTTGTCATCTTGAGTTATTTGTTCCTCCTGACTTGGGGTTTGTGGGTTCCAGTAACACCAGCAATGCTGGTTTTAGTTTTGAATGGTATAGGCATGACCGCCTTATATCAATACGACCAAGCTTGGCGTTCTAGAATTAACGCTCGCCAAACCGTCATTGAACGCACATTTGAAACGATTCACAACGGACCATTGCAAACCCTTGCTAAAGCTTTAAAGCGTGTCAGAGACAGAGATTTACCAGCCAACGAATTACTTTGCGAAGTTGAAAAAGAACTGGAAAAATTGAATCATGAACTGCGGGGAATTTATGAATTTCTGCAACAAGAACCTCTTGCCCAAGATAGTTGTCTTTATTTAGGAAAAGGTCTGATTCTAAATTTACAAGACCCCATTCATGAACTTCTCTATCAAGTTTATAACCATACCTTAGAGCGGGATTTTCCCTGTTTTAAAACACTGCGAGTTAAAATCCGTACATTCGAGCCTATTGATAATCGACACTTAAATATAGAACAAAAGTTAGGATTGTGTCGATTTCTGGAAGAAGCTTTATGCAACGTCGGTAAACACGCCACAGGAGTCACAAAGCTAGAAGTCACCTGTACGACTTATGAAGGCTGGTACACTTTGAGCATTATAGATGATGGCTTAGGCATTAACTCATTTAAAGAAGGTCATGGAACGCAGCAGTTTAGGTCATTGGCGCGACAACTGAAAGGGAAATTTAGGCGATCGCCTCTTTCTCCTAAAGGCACTCTTTGCGAGTTATCTTGGCCCATAGCCAAATTGTACTTTTGGTAATTGTTATTGTGGAAAATTAGCCACAATATCTTTACAATTTCGCCTTTTTATCAAGATTTTATTTCCCATCTGGAATTGACAGAACTGCATGAGAAGATATTAATAGTAAAACGTTAGTGATTGAATAGTTAACCGTTCTAATTAAACTTATGTAAATTCCTCTCTATACAAATTTTCAAGAATATTTTAATAGGAAGTTTCTACGTAATTTCCTCTAGATTGGAAAGTAAGGGAATTCGTAGAAAACCCGCTTTGAATTTTTAAGATTTTACTCTTGTTTTTTTAGTGCAATGCCGGAGAGGATATCAAGATGATTCACAAAAAGTGGCTCTTGCACAAACTTTTTAATGCCAAAATTTTAACAAGTTGTGTTTTGACCATTACACTTTTGTTTACTCAAGCGGCGCAAGCTGCATACAAACCACCCCGCACTCAAAAGCCGCCCAGTGGTTATACGGACTCCTCAGGTGTTAGAGGGGGGTGCCAAGCAAACGGTGTGCGCCCAGTCATTTTACTTGCCCCTGTGACACACGTCGGTCAAACGACTTCGCTTCACCCAACGTTTGCTTGGTTTGTACCTCACTCACAACAGATACCTATGGAATTCACACTCTACGAGTTTGATAACAACGACCAACCAAGCAAGCTAACTTATAAGCAACAGTTGCAAAGCTCACCAGGGATTATGACACTATCCTTACCACAGCAGGCACAAGATTTAACTGTGGGTAAAAAATATCTTTGGCAATTGGAAAGTTTGTGCAACCGTAACCGTCCCTCGCGCAATTTACTTGTTCGCGCAGAGATGGAGGTTGTACCAACGCCATCAAATTTGAAAATTGCGCTTTCTGAGCAGCTTGAACCCTCCAAAAGAGTTAATTTATATGCTGAAGCAGGTATGTGGTACGACGCTTTAAGCGAAGCTCTAGCCTCGACTAATAATAGACAACAGGCAAAAGTTGCTGCAAGTTTATTAGAAGACCTCGCCAAATCAGAGCAGCCACTACTAGATAAAGATTTGTCCAGCATTGCTCTGACTGATTGATGATGGGGAGAAAGCCAAAAGTTGAAAAAGAATTTAGAACTCAGAAGTCATTCGTCAGAATCAATCAGTGGGGGATTCAGACCCGCCACAAACGAAGCACCACCAAATTTTCAATTTAGTGTGGTGTTTCACCGTTTATTCATCCTCCAGTCGCACAGAATTCAATTCTGAATTCTGGCTCCTGACTCCTGAATTCTTTCTTGTTAAAACAGTAATGTTGAAGTCATTGTTTGAGTGAAATGAGCTAAACTCCAGTTAAAAGGGCTAGTACCGCAGGGCGGAAGTCAAAAGTGAAGCTAACAAGTCACGCATACTTATACCGTAACTCTTTTGCTGGTTTGTAATGGTGAAGCAGCGCTCTTGGTAGGGTTTCCCGACAGCAGGCGACTGCTGTTCGCCGTCAGGCGTGCCGTATCTCCTCCGGAGACGCTGCGCGAACGGCGATAGCCGTGGCGTTAGCCATAGGCATACCCGAAGGGTAGCTTTATTTCCGCTGTCATGTACTAGAACACCGATTCACTAATCCCAAAAACCCGGTTTCTGTTCCTGAAAAGATTAATTTTTCGTTGGCTGTAGAGACGCGCTGTTTGAAGCGTCTCTACAAAAAAACCGGTTTTTTAGCTCCAAGTCTGAATACTGAATTGGTGTTCTAGTATCAATTCTTAGAAAAACCGTAAATTTCAATTTCTTCCTGACTAAAAGTTTCCTTTAATATCTTGCGGAGAACACGCTGAATATGAAGGTGTTTTCCAGGCTTGACCTTCGTCAGCGTCAGAAGCAACAGGTTATCTTCCCCAAAGTTTTCTATTCCAGCTACTCGCGTGGGTTCCAGAACATCCTGCTCATCCGCCTTTAACTGCTGTCCTACCTTCTCAACCACTCTATACACATGATCTAAATTGGAGTCATAGGAAACGCTAACTTCCACTCTTGCATATATATACTGCTTAGAATAGTTGATAATTGATCCAATATCCCCATTCCGAATAATCTGTAATTGACCATCCGGATGTCGGACGTGAGTCGTTCTCAACTCAATCGCCTCCACAATCCCCTCAACATTTCTTTCCTCTACTTTCCCTGCTTCGATATAGTCACCCACCAAGTAATAGTTTTCAAACAGGATCAAAAATCCACAAACGACATCATTAATGAGGTTTTGTGCCCCAAGACCAACTGCTATACCTACAATTCCTGCACCTGCTAAGATAGGCGCAGGATCAATGCCAATGAGCTTGAGTATGGTAACTCCGGCAGTGAAATAAATGAAATATTTGGCGAAACTCCGCATTAACGGAATGAGCGTCAGCCGTTTCTGTCGCTGTGAATCATTTGAATCTGTAGTTTTTAGGTAGAACTCATCAAGGATGAAGTAGGCGACTTCTATCAAAACATTGGTGATAAAGAAAACCCCAATAATCTGAACAATTGTGGGCGTATAAGCACTTATCCAAGCGATAAACTCTATTTCTGGAACAACGAGATTTACTATGGCGACATACAGGACGTATTCCAAACATTTTTTGAAAAGTGGAATCAGGTGGCGTAAACGCTCGTATAAACGCAGCAGATTGTTAGAACTGGAGTATTTAAGACTAAGGGCATCAAGGGTGTCAACGATAGTAGCAACAGCTTTGACAATGAGTAAACCAACTGTGACGATGATATAGATTTTTAAGGCAATGTAAAGATATCTGGAAACGATTTCTGGAAGGTAGAAAAATTTAGCGCATAAGATAGCAGATGATATCCAAAGAGTATGAGTGATAATTCTTTTTAAGACCCTAAAAAAAGCCTCGGTACTCTCATCGTTAGCCTTGATTTGATCAACCTTCTTGGCGTAATCGCAAACCCAGTCTATACCCCGGTGTAAGGGTGGTATGCTGAACTTAACCAGTATCAGTAGGCTAACAGTTTTTAAGCTCGCCGTAACAAGATTGACCCAGAATTGAGTCGGAATACTGCGAATGAAGTTAAGTTGGAATTCCTTTACGTTTCCGCCTCGATAAATCACCATCCCATTCACAGCAATCAGCGCAAGACACAGCACCACACAAGTGAAAATCACAAGTCTGCTGATATTGCGGCGCAGGAAGGTAATATTTGCAGTTCTGCCTTGAAACCAAGAAACCTTAGCAAACTGCCTGAAGATTATTCCAATCAGCCAGTTAAACAGGGAGAAAATGAGTATTAAAAATACAACTTCTGCCAGGAGAATGAGTATATTCATATTCTCAGCATCAATGTCAAATAATTGAGATAACGTGATTGATATTATCAACTTAAGCTAGCCCTGGCAAGATTAAGCACTTACGCCAAATACTGCAAAACTATTTAAAAAAATATCTTCTTGTTCAAAATCCGATTTATTTCATGCAAATAGTATAGAACACCCTTCATTGTCAAATTCGCCTTAAGAATCGAGGCAATCAGGGTATCGCGTCCACCTGCAACCTCAACTAAGTTGCGAATTGATGAAAAGTTATAACCAAGAAAGACCGCAGAGTAGAAACTCAGAAGTCAGAATATTAAACGCGCTTTTCTCGTCGTGAATTAAGAGTAGAGACAGACTCAAACAGCCCCGAACCACACAGGAATGCAGGGGATAAAGACATGGGAGGTGGAGGGAGGACGATAAGCTCCTGGCTTGACGCGCGAACGTATCGCACCCCTCTGGTACATTTGCAGTTAAGTTACCTTAATGGGCATATGGTGGCTCGATTAAGTTAAAGTTTCAGTAGTTGAGGTATGCTTCAACGGGAATTTCGGAAATACCTAAGTTCTTTTTCAGAAATTCTGAAGCAGCTAGTACTTCGGTGACATTGCTCATAAATTACCTCTTTGATTGTTTGAAACTTTCTTATCTTACATTAGAAAGGTCATTTCGTATATTTTTTTACAGTGTATAAAATATTTTGAAAATCGATGGTTTTGTTTGATTCTGTTCAATAATTAATGAGAAATGAGAGCGGGTTTTTGTTAATAATACAAAAGACAAATCAGCACAACAGTTTTCGCCACAAAACATGAGTCCAGTGCGAATACTATTGCAGCACATATAGTAGCTGGCTTAAAGCGTCGTCAGATCCCACTTCTTTAAAGAAGTCGGGGATCTTGTAACCGATTAGAATTAATGAAACAGACGACTAGTTTAGGGAACCAGGATCAATTTACTAAATTTAACTCTCGTAATTTTTTATTTCAATAAAGCTATGTTGAACGACCAAGATTGTCTAGTTTTATGAGAGAAATAAAATTGTAATTAATATCCTCACATTTGAGGATATTGAATATAAATTGTTCTATTTTTGAGAGAATAAAAAACTCTGGCTAGGCACGTTAGGCAATAAAGTTGGTTCAAGACCTGCTTTTTCCATTATGTCTAAAGCATACTCGTATTTGACTTTGTAACGTTTTTGTTTACTGTAAATAGCATACTGGTCTTGATAGTTGGGAGGCGTATAATTCACGGTAATCGTATTTGCCCCTGCTTGCAGTCCTTTTAACTGACCATCTTGACCTAATAAAACATTAAAAGCACTTACACTAGGTATTAAAACTTTTGGCATCATAATTCTAGCCAAAGCCATCCAATTTAAAGTCATACTAGCGTTACCCGGACTCATTTGCGCTAGTGGAGTACCTTTGCCAGGTATAAAAGGAGATGCACTACACATATGAATTTTCTTCTTCATGGCAAGTAGGAGATCGTTCGCCAGCATCCTTGGAGTTTGTTCAATTTCGATTTTTCCATCAGCATTTACTGCTTTTAAACCAACAATTGTTCCGCTTCCTACTTCATACCCTAAACTTAACAAATCATCGATTCTAGCTAGGCGATCGCATAAACTATATCCTCTAGCTTGTTTGTGTAAATTCCAATTGCTCGTTTCAAATTTAATAATGTATTGATTTGCGCCAGCTTCTTTGAGTGTTGTGTAATCTTCTTTAGGTTTATCGCCAAGATTCACAAGGATGATGACGTTATTATCAAAAAGTTGTTTAATCTGAGATATAGCTTTCGATACCGTTCTAGTCGTTGCTCTAATTTCACCAGCTTGAATGAATACAATGGGAATTTTCGATTCTTTGATTTCTATGGCGGTTTCTAATATTTTTTCACTTGTAAAATTGTAACGCTCTCCTAATTCTTCATTTTCAATTCTCATTGGACAATAATTACAACTCCTTTCACAAGCATTCGTAATCTCGATCACACCTCTTAAAATTCCTTTATTTCCAAAATGCTTCTGACGCACAGAGTTTGCTATGTCAAAAAGTATTTGCTGCTCTTTGTCTTCAAAATGAAGTATTTCTTGGAAGATTGATTGGAAAAATTGTCTGTACTCTTGGGATTCTCTTGATTCATTTTCTCGCTCTGGACTTTCAGTAATAGTATCAATTTGGATGGCTGCTAAAAGCCGCTCTTTTTCCTGTTCTGAAATGTCTAGTAAAGTTTCAATCAACTTTTGCTTCATTTTATTTACCTGAAAATTATGAATGTTGTGCCAAAAAATGATTTACCAAGCCTCTTAGTAGTAGGAACGGACATTTCTTAGTTTTCTGTTGCCCATTCCCTGTTCCCTGTTAAGAGTTCCCCGTTAAGAGTTCCCTTTCATCGGCGAATAGCCTCAATCACGCTGATTGGAGGTGCTACGGGATAAATTTTTCTCAATGAGAAGCCTGCTGTTTCTAGTAGGACTTGATACTCAGCTTCAGTGCGTTCACATCCGCCATAATTCACGAGCATCTGCAAGTCGAGGAGTTTGCCAAAGAATGGTTCGTTTCCTGGAGGGATAACCATTTCAACTAACAGCAATTTGCTGTTAGGCTGCATCGCTTGATAGCAATTTTTGAGGATGACGATCGCTCTTTCATCATCCCAATCGTGGATAATATACCGTAGTAAGTAAGCATCCCCACCTTTGGGTACTGACTCAAAGAAGTTCCCACCTACTAGTTGACAACGATCTTGTAGTCCCAAGTCTTCAATCACAGGCTTGGCTTGTGCAACTACATGGGGTAAATCAAATAAAATTCCCTGTGTTGTCAAATTCGCTTTGAGAATCGAGGTCATTAAAGTACCATTTCCACCTCCAACCTCAACTAAGTTGTGGATAGATGAGAAGTCATAACCAGATGCGATCGCCGCATCTTGTTCGCCAGATATACTACTTATGGCTTGAGTGTATATTTTAGAAGCAGAAAGGTCAGTACTTAGGTAATCAAATCTCTCCACCCCGAAGATATTTTTGAATACAGGTTTTCCGGTTTTGATACTTTCCAGCAAATGTCCCCAAGGTTGCCATTCCCAAGGTTGACCAGATTTGATCGCATAACCACGTAGGGAATCGGTGCGATCGCTTTGCAACCCTTCCGCAAGCGGAGTCAATTCAAAGTAACCTGAACTCCCTTCAGCGAATATACCAACACTGGCTAGAGCGCGCAGTAGTCTGTAGAGCGAGCGTCCATCCACACCAGTTGTTGTTGCTAATTCATCGTAACTTTTAGAACCATCTTTGAGTAAATCTGCAATACCAAGTTGAGCAACTACATATATACCTTGGGTAATCCAAGCACCAGCGATCATTTGCTTTAATGTTTGTGTAGTCTGCATCTTGTTTTTACTTGTAGGTTTTTGTAATTTTGTTAAAGCGTTATATATAGTTTCCAAATTGGCAAATATACTAATTTGCTGTAGGTTTGTTTCAGTTTGAGGTATGAATGCGATTGCAAATTGCTCGCTCGGTGACATTTAAACCGATTTAGTAGAGGGTCGCGGCATACTCAGCCAACCACTACTAAGAAAATAGGAAAAATAAGTCTTGAGTAATTGAGTATTCACTGGAGGACACTTAATTGAACTTTCTGTAAGAGCATTTTGTGTTGCCAAACAAGTAATTTTAGGTTCGGTTGATTGCTGATACTGCTTTTGATAAAAAGGCAAGAGATGATACAAAGGGTTTTCCTTAGACTGGACGGCATTATTTAGTTGTGCTTGCCAATCTTGATAAGCAATATGCTCAATCTGACAGCCAAGAGAACGGATAAAATCAGTGAGTTCTTTCCAAGAAATGGGTTGAGGATTATTTAAGTGAAAAGCCTTACCAAGAGAATCTTTTTGCTGTGATAAATACACAATACTTTGACTGAGGTAATCTACAGGAGCTAAATCCAAGGTATCAGTGATATCTGTCATGCTCCCCATTTGGATGCAGCCTTTGATGGTGCGACAAATCACATCATCTTTATACCAAGCACCTGTTTGACTATGACCGGAAATAAATGGTGGTCTATAAATTGCAACTGGAATACCGCGATCGCGTGCTAACATCACTAACTTTTCTGCTACCCATTTACTCTGGGAGTAAGCAAGTTTCATTCCCTCACTATGAGTGAGTTGATCGGATTCAGTGACTACTTTCCCCGCATAAGCAGGCGACTCGAAAACCGCAATTGTAGAAATGTAATGTACAGGCTTGATTTTTACACGACTCGCCAATCTCAAGATTTCCTGAGTTCCCAAAACATTGGTAGGCTTTAATGCTGAGTAAGGATAAACATAGTTAATCCAAGCAGCATTGTGATAAATCACATCAATGATGCTGCTCATTTTTTGAAAATCCTGTGATGATAAACCTAATAGTGGTTGAGATAAATCACCCAACACAGGAATAACTCTCTCAGCAAAATCATCATTCCAAATTCCATAGGATTCTAAGTTATTTTTAATCCTCTTTTTCCCTGATTCAGCATCAGTAGAACGTACCAAGCAATAAACATTTGCTTGGGTTTTTAACAGCAGTTCTTGAAGCAAGAAAGCCCCTAAAAAACCTGTAGTACCAGTCAAAAAAATAGCTGTAGGTTCAGTTATAATTGACTCAAATGGATATTCAGGTAATATTGTAGAGTCCAAAACAATCTCTGAATTTAAATCCGTTGCTAACTGGGCAGATGATTTTTGTGAGGTAATTGTGTTTTTTGCTGCTAGTTGCTGAAGCAATAAATTTACCAATTGGTTGATGTTGGAGCTACCAAGAAACATTTCTATGGGTATATCCACCCCTAGTTCAGTATCAATACGATTCTTCAGATCGATATTCATGAGAGAATCAAGCCTCAGTTCACTCAAAGGCTTCTCTGTATCTAAATTTTGAGATGAATCGATACCTAAAACTTTGACAAATTGCTCTCGAACATAAGCAATTAATAGCTCTTGACGTTGACCCAAAGAAGCATCATCTAATTTTTGTAAAAACTCCAACTGTAGCTGTAATGGCTGCTCATCAGAGGATGCTGCTTTGATATTTGTTAGTTCTTGTTGTGCCAATATGCGGCGCAAAATTTTGCCAGAAGGTGATTTGGGAATTTTGTCCACAAATTCAAGTCTGCGGATCATTTTCTGCGGTGCAACAAGTCCCGCAACAAACTCTATAATTTGCTGTGCAGTGACAGCGGCTTTAAGTACGACAAAAGCTTTAGGAACTTCGCCACTAGTGGGATGAGGACTCTTGACTACACAAGCATCAGCAATAGCGGGATGACTCAGCAATACTGCTTCTAATTCTGCTGGTGCTATGGAATAGCCATTGCACTTAATCAATTCTTTGATGCGATCGACTATGTAAAAGTAACCGTCATGATCAACATAGACAATATCGCCGGTGTGATACCAACCATCTCGATCAATTGTGTTGGCAGTTGCGTCAGGATTATTCAAATAGCCTTTCATCATCTGCGGCCCACGTACCCACAACTCTCCTGGTTGATTAACACCTAATGGTTGTTGGGTATCGACATCTACTATTTGACATTCCACATGAGAAAGACATTGACCGACTGAACCAGGCTTGATTTTGTCTCGTTCATCCGGCGTATAGGTGGTCACAAAGGTTTCTGACGTTCCATAGGCTTGCTTGACAACAAAATTAGGAAGACGCTGTTGGCACTCTTTGATTAATTGATCACTGAGTGGTGCTGCGCCAGAAGTCAGCACCCGCAAGCTTGAAAGATTGTATTTATCTACTATTGGTTGCTTTGCTAATGCCAGCAAAATAGGTGGAACAATGTGGATACGGGTGATTTTATGCTTTTCAATCAGACTCACAAAGGCTTCTAAATCGAAGCGCGGCATCGTCACAACAGTAGCACCACAGGCCAAGCTGTAATTCAGCATGACCATGCCGTAGGCATGAAACAAAGGTAAAACTCCAATGATTGCATCAGCCTCGCTGACTGGTTCGCAGTTTTGGAATTGGTGAAAATTCGCCACAAAAGAATAGTGGGTGTGCATTACACCTTTAGGCATACCAGTAGTGCCACTAGAGTAAGGTAAGGCTACTAAATCTTCTCGTGGATTGATATGTACTTTTGGTATTTCTCCTGAACCTTCTAAAAGCACAGAAAATGAGGTAGCTCCAGCTGCCTCACCAAATACAAATACTTCCTTGACCTTTGACTGACCAACAGCTTTTAATGCTTGCGTTACAAGGTCTGGGATGGTAAGAAGATATTTTACACCAGCGTCATTGAGTTGATATGCTAGTTCTTCTACTGTGTAGGATGGGTTAACTGTAGTAACAATCCCGCCTAAAGTTGCTGCGGCATGAAAAGCGATCGCATATTCGGGAATATTCGGGCTGTAAATTGCGAAAACATCACCCTTTGAGAAGCCACGCGCCGCCAAGCTAGAAGCAACTCTACGAATAGAGTCTGCCAGTTCTCCATAAGTTACTATGCGATCGGCTTTGCCGCTGCGCTCTGCGCAATCGCTCTGCCCTTCAATCAAGGCTGGTTTCTGGGCTAATTCTACTGCTCGTTGCAATACAAATTCTGTTAGTGGCTGCTCAGGTATAGAAATATCAGGGTATGGACTGCGAAATATCATCGAATTTGATTGTTGAGTAAACATATATTACAAATTAATTAATAGTTGTTCTCAATTAGACTCAAGACACTCAAATTGAAAAAACCCTATATGTACGCAGAGAAAATAGAATAAATTCTTGATGGAAGAAAGATTTTTTTTTGCTAATCACACTTTTCGTACAACTTTACCATCTCTAATTCTGGTGGTAGTGGAAAGCCAAAATTTTGATGATAATGAGGAAACTTAATGGAAAAAAGACATAAAGGTTGATTTCGATAAAAAGCGGTTAAATAAAACACTCGAATAACAAAATCCTCTTTGTCACCTTCCTCTGATATAGAAAAATTGCCAGGAAAAATCTCATCGAAGTAAATTTCAAACTGTCTTACTGTTGCCAAAAAATACTTTTCAATAATTTTAGCAGCATTATCATAAGCTGGGTTGGGAATCGATTTTCTGTATTGACTTTCGTCAAATCCCGCTTGTCAAAGAAATTCAAAAAAATCATGAAAAAATTTGTATTCTTCGTCATACATAAGTTTTAATTTCTAGCTGCTTATTGACTGTAGCTTTGTTTGAGTGTCAGTTTTGAATCATATTATAATCGCTCATAAAATGCAAGGACAGTTAAGACACTTAAGCAATTTACATGAATCAATATTTTTCAACGAATTATAACTTCAAGAATGAAAATGCAAGGTCAGATAAGACAGTTAAGACAGTTAAGACAGTTAAGACAGATAAGACAGTTCCCTACTTTTCCTACTATTATTAGTTTCAAGTAAATAAAAAGGTGGGAAATGTGTGATATCTGGACTCAGATAAAGTTTGGTATAAGATAAGAAAGTAAAAAAAAATTGACTTTAAGATAAAATAACTAGCATAGTAAAAAGTTGACCATTATAATAGCTTGATTTTATCAACCTAAAAATGAAATAATACTAGAAAAGATATTGATGTGTTCTACAGATTTTAGTAACACAATAATTAAAATGCTTAACTTTTATGTTTTGATATGAATTTATTAATTATCTTGGCTGAAGTCAGTCTTGTAATCTTCGTTTTCTTTTTAGTAAACTGGCTTGTGAGTAAGGTCTTCAAGCTACTTTTGAAAGCCTCTGTAGTTAAAAGCGAGGGAAGAAGTATCAAAACCCTGCGTCAAAACATTACAGGGTTGTTGATAGCCACTTGTTTGGTACTGTGTATTTTGATTGTGGGTGCTAATGGTTTTCTACTCTATCGAGGCGCAAACCTTCAACAATATACACTCTTGTTGATTCACCGTGTTCCACCAGGTTTTTGGGTAACTTTAGGAATTGGTATAGCTCAGAGCATTGGTATTTTGGTTTTAGCGGCGATCGCTCAGAAATTCCTTCATAGTTGGCTCAAAGTAGCTAGCATTCGTGCTAAAAACATTGAACAAAACACTGCCGACGATAAAAGTATTGATACTTTCTTTGACAACCTCAACAACATCGTTACTTGTGGGATCTGGCTGTGGGCTGTCATCTCCTGTAGCCAGTTTCTCAAATTGCCAGCAGTTGTTTCCCAGTATTCATACATCCTACTGCGGATCTATATAATCATTGCCGTCGGGTTACTCATACCTAAAGCAGTCACTGCTATTATTGATAGCCTAGATGCTCTAAGTATAAGATACTCGAGTCCTGACAACCTTCTAAGATTCTATGATCGCCTCCGACACCTAATCCCATTTTTGAAGCGGTGTCTGGAATTTGTGATTTATGTCTGTGTAGCAACATTGGTGATCCAGCAGGTGCAGTTAATCGCCAATATTGCAGTTTTCGGATCTAGAATTGTTAAAATAATCGGCATCATCCTCATCAGTCGTGTTTTGTTTGAGGTCGTCTACTTACTTGTTGAAGAGGTATTGTTCAAAGACCGAAATCTGAGTGAGATTCAAACAAGCAGACGTCTCACCCTCGTTCCTCTCATCCGTAGTTTTTTACAATATCTAGTTTACTTTGGTGCCGCTGTCTCCATCCTCTATACCCTCGACATCAATCCCACTCCTATACTCGCTGGTGCAGGAATTGTTGGTATCGCTGTGGGTTTTGGAGCGCAGACACTAGTCAACGATATAGTCTGCGGTTTCTTTATTCTGTTTGAAAACTATTACTTAGTGGGTGACTATATCCAAGCTGGGAAATCCGAAGATAAAATTGTCGAAGGCATTGTCGAGGCGATTGAACTGCGAACCACTCGTGTCAGACACCCCAATGGTCAATTGCAGATTATTCGTAATGGCGATATTGGCTCAATTACCAACTACTCCAAACAGTATATTTTTGCAGTGGTGGAAGTTAGCGTACCTTATAAGTGACATACTCCCGACGCTCACCCTATCGGGTAGAGCGCGGGCTTCTCAGTGACTCCTGCTATTGCATCGGACGTTATCTGAGCTTTATTGACGGAATGCCCTACCGCCAAATATTTAATATTGATTGCTGCGTTATGGTCACGGTCGAGCGTCAGTCCGCATTCAGGACAAACATGAATTCTGTCCTTTAGTTCTTTCGGAACTTTCGTACCGCATCCAGAGCAGTTTTGAGACGTACCGTTTGGATTCACAGCAATTGCAAGCAATCCGGCTCTTTCAGCCAAGATTTACGAGAATTTGCAGGAATTGACCCCATCCAGCATCATGCGTAGACTTTGCCATTCGAGACTTGGCAATGCCTTTAATATTCAGCTTTTCATGTGCGACGTGCTTCCCTTGAGATAAAAGCTTTTTCGCAATTTTGTAATGAAAGTCTTTCCGTTTGTTGCTGACTTTCAAATGAGCCTTAGCGACTCGCTTAACTGCCTTCTGGCGACGATTAGAACCTTTCTTCTTACGAGACAGTGAACGCTGCAAGCGCTTCAGATTCTTTTGTGCTTTCCGGTAGTGCTGAGGAATTTTAATTTCGTTCCCTGAATCGTCTACTAAAAACGATTTCAGACCCATATCGACTCCGATGGTATTGTCCAGTTCGGGAACATCAGGAGTTATAACAGGAACGGACGAGTCTTGTAATGACAATGTAACGTAATAGCCATCTACTTTTTTTGTGATAGTTGCGGTTTTAACCTTGAAACCATCGGGTAACGGACGATGTAGAATTAGTTTCAGTTTGCCAACCTTGGGAAGCTGAATCAATTGCCCGTCAATGTGTTCTGGCTTAACTGGGTCAGGAAAAGTAATTGAGCGATAACGTCCCTGTCCCTTAAACCTCGGCTTACCGCTTCGCTTACCATTACTGTCACCGCTTAACCACCTGTCAAAAGTTTTCTCGACCCGTGCAATTACATCTTGCAACGTATGAGTTCGATCGCTTCGGGTAAAACTTCCCCTGCGCTTGGAACACCGCACAGGTTAAACTCAGCAATATAGGTGTAATTGCTAATTCACGAATAGTCTTATTTTCTTCTAAATAGAGCTTGTCTAAAAATTGCCTTGCCTTTGCCTGTGCTTGCTCTGGATCAGAACAAACGGCATTAAACCAGTGTTTTGCAAATGCGTTTACCTGCGTTTCATCAAAGTCTGCTACTTCCACATAGTCGAAACGCTCAAATCGCGATTCTTGGCTTTGCGTTCGACAAGTCACTACCAACTGATTCTGTGGATAGGTACGGGCAAATTGTTCGATTTGTTTGGATATCACCCGTCCATCTGTCCCCGTTACTTCATCTAACCCATCCAGCAAAATCAACGCTTTGCCTTGACTCAGAACTAATTCAGTCTCAGCATTAGACAGTCGCCATTGTTGAGTGAGATAACGCTCTAGACTATATTCAAACTTACGACCATCATCCACAAATTCCCGCAACTTAATTAACACTGGAATACGATGCGGTTGCAATCTTCCTTCATTACATTCGGTGACAATATGCTGTAAGTAAGTTGTTTTCCCGCAACCTGGCTTCCCCACCACCATCAAATTGGTATTTTTTGCCAGCACTGTTAACCCAGGCATTCTTTTTTGCTGCTTACCTAAGCCAATGCGATCTAAACTGCGGTAACTGGAATATTCTCCAACGCCAGCGCTAAAATCTTGCCACAGGTCATCTAGTTCTGATTTGCGGCTACTGCTGAGTTCTTCGAGGATATTAACATCCACAAATAACTCACCCAAATCTACCCAATGGTCAATACCCAAAAGTGGCATCGTACCATGTAAGCGTTGGATGTCATCGTGACAACGTAAGCGTACTTGTTCCACTAGTTCATCTACCGATTTCACCGAGGTGGAAGTAGGAGGAACTGGGGTTTGCAGTTCTTGGAGAAGAGACCGAACAATTTCCCGAATTGCTTGCGCGTCAGCACCGTGATAAATGCGATCGCCAAACTGACTATCTTGCGCCTGGTTAACATTATTGATGTACTTAGCAACTTGCACTGTTATTTTGTCACTACCCTCACATGCTTGGCGGACGACTTCAATTTCCTCGTCTGTTGCAGTGCCTGCTGCTAGTTTTTCAATAATAACCTTCAGTTGATCTGGCGTAGCCATCAGTCATTCCTTATCCCTGTCCCGCAGTCATTTGTTGTAAACATCACCAATGTGAATACCATGCGCTTCATTAATGTTAGTAATAAATTTCCCATATTGGTTTATAGTCTCAGCAATTTTATTAATCTTGTCCGTAGCTTGCGGCTTAACCTCATCCCATCCTTTATCAGGTAAACCCTTACCACCTCGAAGCTTGGCAATCACAAAATCTCCTCCTGTCATATCAAATTGAGGAGTTTGTTCTTTGTCTAACTTCCTTGCACTTTCAGGTACGGTTTTACCCAAATGATTCATCAAATTAGAAACCCGCACTTCTGTATCACCGGGTTTATTCCCAGCACCCTGTAAAGCTTCCAGAAAATGATAAGTATAGATGCTATTATCTTTAATCCACAAAGATTTTTGTTCTCCTTCAGAGGAAGTAAAAACTACTCTGCCTTTACCTTGTTTCAACTCCTCAATCAAGCCTTTGGATGGGGCAATTCTAATAAAATCATCAAATTCTTCTTCTAGTTCCAAGTCTGCCTCTTTAGAAGTCGCCATACCTGCTGCATGACAGCTATCAACGACAACTAACAAACGTTCAGCTTGAATTTGTCGTAATGCATCTGTGAAAGTTTCTGCTGATAGTGCAGAAATAGTCATTTTAGTAGGCTTAATATCATGTTGCAGCAAATAATAACGCTTTGTCTTTTTATCTACCCAGCCATGTCCTGAGTAGTAAACAAATACGGTTGCATTAGGGTCAGATTCTGCCTTTCCTTTTAACCAATTTAATCCATCTAGAATAGCTGCTTTTGTTGCTTCCTGATTATTCAGCACTCGAATATGCTCTTTATCATCAGGATAGCCACAAAGTTCCGGGTCAATTAAAGCAGCATAAATTGCCTGAGTATCTTTTACTGTTACTGGTAGAGACAAGTCACGATAGGCTGACTCGCCAACGCCAATTAATAATGCATAGCCGTTAATAAATTTATCGCTCATTTTCTTCTTACTCCATCAAATTTATTGGTTGTGGCAAGGCTATTTTTATTCTTCGTAGCGACTTACGCGAAAAATTACATAGTTGTAAGGAAGCGTGTAACTATTATCTCTATTGACAATTGCACCCATGTCTGGTTTGTAAACCCATCGCTTCCAATCAATCGCTATTTCGTCATCAACCTGTACCGCAATATAATTACCCTCGGCTAGACGACACCCCATAGCCGAATTTTCAAAATCTAATCCCAGGTAAAATTTCTGTACGGCAACATTTTCATTGCGTTTAGCCAGTAACTTGACTACTCCCAGAGTAATTTCTGTAAAAGGTGCGATCGCTGGTTGGGCTGTTGTTAAAAGTTTGAGTCCACTTTGAAAAGGTGAAGATTCTAATGCTGCTAATATTGTCTGGTCTTCCTCATTTTTAACGTTCACTGTTGAGCATTCAAAAGCTACTCCCTGTGAACCTACATTCAAACCAATAAAGACGGGGTAGCCAGAAATACCAGCAGACTGTCCCTCTTGTACGCGATAGGTTTGGCTGAAGCTGACTGACTCTTGCGTGTCGGCTACTTGGTTTCGGGCTGCGAATGTTACCATAACATTGTGTGTTCCTCCGCCTGGATACTTTTCAATATGCAAGCGGTCGAGACGAATGTTGATGCGGCTGTTTTTGAGAGTATTATCGGGTTCAATTGCGCTGGGATGTTCGATGGGTTGAGACTTCATTGAACCTGATTTACGAGGAGCAATGTAGCCAAATTTATGCGTTGCATACATCCAGGGTTGGTCTTGGACTAAGTTTAAAAACTCTAAAATCCCTTTGTCACCCTGTTCGGGATTAGTATCTCCCACAACATCGCTTTCCACATCAGGGTCTTTCATCTGTTGCAGCTTTGCAGCTATCCATTCAGGGTCTTCGGATTCGCCAATAACCTTGATGTCATCGAATACACTACTGAACACTTTGCTCTCCTATTGGGAAATATAATTTTTTACTAGCACAAATTGTTTTATCTGAGGGTTTCTACGGTTAGCTAACTGTTAAATTGTAATGTGTAATAATCAAGACTAATTGTCAACTGTATTTTCTTTAGATTTATATAGAAACTGTTCTTCTCTTCGTTTATGCCCTTTGTGGTTCGTTAGAGCAACATTACTTTTACAAATTATTTAGGAATTCCATAGCATCCACTTGTATTCAGCAATAACCATAACTAGCGTAGAGGCAAATGAGTTTCGATGATGACTTAAATGCTATTTTCGACCATTTTATTAATAATCAAGCAACCGAGGCTGATAAGCAAACGCTGCGGCAATTAATAGGCGCACGCGACGGGAAAAATGCATTACAAATAGGTAAGAATATTGTCAATATTGCTGAAGGTAGAGATATTCAAATAGGCGATCGCATTTATCAAGGCGCAGATGCTGAAGCCATTAAAGAATTGTTGCGTGTAGTTTTACAAGAGAACCAAACTCAAAAGCCGATAAATTGCCCAAAATACATCCCTTATAGCGGCGTTCGCCAATTTGTCGGACGCGAAAAAGAACTTACCAACCTCCACCAAGAATTACAACAACCCCGCACCGTGGCGATTTCCGCTGTCGCGGGAATGGGTGGTGTGGGAAAAACCGAGTTGGCGATTAAATACGCAAAGGAACATCAAGCTGATTACCCTGGTGGTATTTGCTGGTTAAATGCAATAACAGAAAATTTAGAAGCGGAGATTGTGCAATTTGCCTCACTGAACATGAATTTGAAAGTGAGGCAAAAGTTGAACGAAAAACCACTCTCGTTGACGGAACAGGTTGCTTGGTGTTGGCAAAATTGGCAACCACCAGAGGGGCTGGTGTTGGTTGTGTTTGATGATGTCACGGATTTAAAGAGTATTCGCTCTTGTTTACCAAGAAATAACAACCGCTTCCGGGTGTTAATTACAACTCGCCTGCGACGATTGGACAGTAATTTTGTGGAGATTTTTCTAGATGTGCTGTCGCCAGAGGAGGCTTTGCAACAACTAGCTGCTGTTTTGGGCAAAGAAGACAGGCGGATTCAAAAGGAACCTCAAACAGCGAAAGATTTATGTAAATGGCTAGGTTATTTACCTTTGGGTTTAGAATTAGTTGGGCGATATTTGGCAGAAGACCCTGATTTATCTTTGGCAAAGATGTTGCAGGCTTTGCAAAAAAAACGGCTGCAAAATCGGGCAATTAATCCTTCAGCAGAGGAATTACAATCAACCGAAATGACAGCCAAGTTAGGGGTGAAAGCTGCGTTTGATTTAAGCTGGCAAAAACTCGACACGATGACAAAGCGTGTGGGTGAATTGTTAAGTTTATTTGCCCCTGATGCAATTCCTTGGGAACTTGTGGAGTCTGCAAGTCAAAAAATGAATTGGGCGGATGATGATGTTAATGAGGCGAAAAAGCAGCTTTATCAATATAATTTGATTCAGCGTTTAGACGATTCTGTTGCAAGCTATAAAATTCATCCGTTGATTCGGGAGTTTTTGCAAGAACAGCTAGCAGAGAACCCCACCCCGCAAGCGGAAAGGGCAGAAAAGTTGAAACAATCTTTTGTGGCAACAATATTGCCAATAGCGAAGGAAATACCCCAAAGTCCCACCCTTGAGCAAATCAACTTGTTTAGATTGATTGTTCCCCATTTGGCTGAGGTTGCGGAAAACCTCCTCGATGCGGTGAAGGATGAAGATTTAATTTGGGTTTTTGTTGGTATGGGGAGATTTTATCAAGGGCAGGGTTTGTATGCATTAGCAGAACCGTGGTGTGAGCAATGTGTGTCAGTAACAAAAGTACGTTTGGGTGACGAGCATCCGAATGTCGCTTCCAGCATCAACAACTTGGCAGCACTTTACGACTCCCAAGGACGGTACTCAGAAGCCGAACCTTTGTATATCCAAGCTTTAGAACTAACGAGACGCTTGCTGGGTTCTGAGCATCCCAATGTCGCTACCAGCATCAACAACTTGGCAGGACTTTACCACTCCCAAGGACGGTACTCAGAAGCCGAACCTTTGTATATCCAAGCTTTAGAACTAAGGAGACGCTTGCTGGGTTCTGAGCATCCGGATGTCGCTTGGAGCATCAACAACTTGGCTTTACTTTACGAC
>NZ_JBAHYJ020000052.1:0-26082 GCF_036697665.2 Scytonema sp. PRP1
GCTGAGGTAGAAGCTGACAAAAAAATTACCTTTGCACCCTCCCAGCGGGCAGCAAATAAACCTGTCAAAGCATTGGTGATGCCTGGACCTGTTGTAGCAAACACCACTATCGGGGAATCACTAGCAAAGTATGCTTCAGTAGCTGCAAAAGCTGCTCCCGCTTCATGACGAAAGTGAAGCACTTGAATAGAGCTATGTTGCAGAGCATGCCACAGGGGTGTGCATCCCACACGCCCGGAGACACCAAATGCATATTGCACTCCTATCTCTTCTAGCATCTTGACTATTGCAGAGGCCACCGAGATAGGTACAAAGTCCGGTTGGATATTTGTAACAAGTGAGGGTGCTAAAGATGATTTAGTTGGAGTAAAAATGCTAGAGCGGATTCAGAATTTAGGGACTATTCTGATCTGGTGCAAACTTCCCTTGGGTTTAGTATTTTAACTTTTTGGCCTGACTCGTGTTAACAGGAAAAGATTTAGCGCTCATAAAATTAAAAAGGTAGAGTACGTAGATACATACAGGTTGACAAGTGAACTTTCTTGTTGAATAGGTGTATAAAATGTACCAATCAGCTATTTTCTCCTTTGAGAAGTTGAGTTTTGTTGAACATAATGTTTAGCTTGTTTGCTTACCTTATAAATTCATCAAACTTTATTGCTTACTAAGTTCCTACATGAGAGATACTGACTTGTTTCTGGTTTCGACTGACTTTTGCAGTTTATAATTAGTATGGTTTTTGCCGGATAAGCCATGCCCAGGTCGCTCAAAGTTCGTCAGGAATACATTGGGAAAGTGAAACTGGCAATCAGACGTAACGGCTTTGCCAGCCAAAAAGCTTTGGCTGAGGATGTAGGACTGGCTTTAGCCACAGTCAGCAACTTCCTGACTGGTAAACCTGTTGACCATGCGACGTTTGAAGAACTCTGTCAGAGATTGGCACTGGACTGGAGAGAAATCGCCGATCTGAATTTTGAGGTTCCCTCCAATGCTATAAATAAAGATGCTCAGAAAAGAAGTACTAGCAAACGCCAGGACTGGGGAGAGGCGATCGATGTCTCAGTTTTCTACGGGCGCACGGAAGAACTCGCTACATTAAGGCAATGGATTATTAACGACCATTGCCGACTCATCACTTTAATCGGCATGGGTGGGATTGGTAAAACTGCTTTGTCTGTGAAGCTAGCACAGCTTCTGCAAGACCGATTTGAGTACTTGATTTGGCGCAGTCTCCGTAATGCTCCACCAGTTCAAGAGCTTTTGACCGATCTTATTAGCTTTTTTTCCAAACAGCAGGAAACTGTTCTGCCAGAAACCTTAGACGGTAAAATCTCTCGATTAATGGAATATCTGCGTTCTTCACACTGTTTGTTAGTGCTAGACAATGTTGAGTCAATTTTATGTACTGACGAACGTGCAGGAGCATATCGACAAGGATATGAAGGATATGGGCAACTTCTAAGATGCTTGGGAGAGACTAACCATCAGAGTTGTCTAGTGTTGACTAGCCGAGAGAAACCTAGAGGAATTAACATCAAAGAAGGTAAAAACTCTCCTATTCGTTCGCTGAGGTTGTCTGGCTTAACACAAGCAGAAGGTCAGACAATTCTGGCAGAAAAAGGCTTTTCTGTATCAGAAGACCAATGTCGAGCGCTGGTGGAGTATTATTCAGGCAATCCTTTGGCATTGAAGATTGTCGCAACTACTATTGCGGACTTATTTGACGGCAATACTGCTCAGTTCTTACAACAAGGCACCATTGTATTTGGAGATATTTCAGATTTACTAGCCCAGCAGTTTAATCGGTTGTCAACTTTAGAACAACAAGTGATGTACTGGCTGACGATTAATCGAGAATGGGTATCCTTCACAGAGTTACAAGGTGACATTATTCCTGCTATCTCACTACGAGAATTGTTAGAAACGTTAGAATCTCTACAATTGCGCTCACTCATTGAAAAGAATGCTGGAAATTTTACCCAACAACCAGTGGTGATGGAGTATCTCATTGACCGATTAATCGAACAGATTTGCCAAGAGATTCAGACTGGAGAAATATCACTATTTGATAGTTGTGCATTCATCAAAGCTCAAGCAAAAGATTACGTAAGAAATGCACAAATTCGGCTTATCCTCCAGCCTGTTGCAGAGAAACTACTAAACCTTTTTGGCAATCAAGAAAATGTTCAAAACTACTTGAATCAACTTTTGTCAAAACTGAGGTCGTTTGTCCTCCGAAAACCAGGATATGCAGCTGGTAATATTCTCAATTTACTCTGGCAGCTTCATGTGGTTCTTAGTGGCTATGATTTTTCCAACTTAACTGTTTGGCAAGCTTACTTACAAGGCATGAATTTGTATCGGGTAAACTTCGCTAACTCGGATCTGAGCAAGTCTGCTTTTACTCGAACCCTGGGAGGTATTTCATCAGCAACCTTTAGTCCAGACGGAAAGCTGCTGGCAACAGGCATTGATAATGAGATTTGTTTGTGGGAAGTTGCAAACATCAAACAAATTATTACTTGCAATGGTCATACTGCTTGGGTGCGATCTCTTGCCTTTAGTCCAGATGGACAAATTTTAGCAAGTGGCAGCAACGACCAAACGATGAGGTTGTGGCATGTCCACACTGGACAATGCCTCAAAACTTTACAAGGTCATACTAGTTGGGTGCAATCTCTTGCCTTTAGTCCAGATGGACAAATTTTAGCAAGTGGCAGCAATGACCAAACGGTGAGGTTGTGGCATATCTACACCGGACAATGCCTGAAAATTTTGCAAGGGCATACCAGTCGGGTTATTTTTGTTACCTTCAGTCCAAATGGACAAACTTTGGTTAGTGCTTGTGAAGACCAAACTGTTAGAGTGTGGGATGTTGACACGGGGCAATGCCTGGGAATTCTAACAACTCATATCAATTGGGTGCTATCTATTGCTCTGAGCCCAGACGGACAGACATTAGTAACCGCAAGTGATGGCACAACAGTAAAATTCTGGGATTTAGCCAGTGGTGAGTGCATTAGAACCTTACCAAACTACAGCAGTTATGTGTGGGCAGTTGCTTTCGGTCCAGATGGCAAAACACTGGCAACGGGGAGCGAGGATAAAACAGTTAAGCTATGGGATGTTCTGACAGGAGAATGTCTGCAAACTTTGCATGAACATAATGATCGCGTTTGGTTGGTTACCTTTAATCCAGATGGTCAAACTTTGGTGAGCGCAAGTGAAAACCAAACGATGAAGCTGTGGGATATTCATACTGGAAAATGCTTGAGAACACTAGAAGGATACAGTAATTGGGTATTATCTGTCGCTTTTAGTCCAGATGGTCAAGTGCTGGCGAGTAGTAGCGAAGACCAAACGGTGAGATTATGGGATGTTCAGACAGGAAAATGCTTGCGAACCTTACAGGGGCACACTAACTTGGTCTCATCAGTCACTTTTGCTCCCCAAAACACAGATGTTCCTAAAGTAGGCAAATGCATAACCTCATATGAAGAGACTGAGAAGCAGGAAAAAAGCCAGATCCTTGCAAGTGGTAGTGATGACACAACCGTAAAGCTTTGGGATGTAAGTACGAGTAAGTGCTTAAAAACACTTTTTGGACACAGTAGTTGGGTACATTCAGTCACTTTCAGCCCAGATGGACGAATTCTGGCAAGTGGCAGTCGTGACCAAACGGTAAAGCTTTGGGATTGGCATACGGGAGAATGTCTGCACACCTTAGAAGGACATATTCATAGAGTAATAACAATTGCTTTCAGTGCTCAAGGTACTATACTGGCGAGTGGCAGCGATGATAACACTGTCAAGCTTTGGGATGTGAGTACGGGAATTTGTCTGCAAACGCTTCAAGGACATAATGATTGGGTTTTATCTGTTGTATTCAGTCCCTGTGCAGACATCCTTGCTAGTGCCAGTGGAGACCAAACGATTAAGCTGTGGGATGTTTCTACAGGGCAATGCCTACAAACGTTTCAAGGTCATACATATCGAGTCAGAACAATCGTCTTTAGCCCAGATGGCAAGACTTTAGCCAGTGGCAGTGACGACCAAACCGTGAAACTATGGGATGTCAGTACAGGTGCGAGTCTCAAAACATTTCAAGGACACTACAAAGCAGTACGATCAGTTGCGTTTAGCCCTAATGCTCCAATGTTAGTTAGTAGTAGCGAAGACGAAACCATAAAGCTTTGGGATATTAAAACAGGTGAATGCCTAAAAACGATGAGAATCGATAGACCCTATGAATGTATGAATATTAAAAACGCAATTGGTTTAACAACATCTCAAAGAAACACATTGATAGCCCTTGGAGCAGTAGAGAAATGAATTTAACAGTTACCAGTTATCAGTTATCAGTTACCAGTTATCAGTTTTATCGTTGGGTTTAAGTCCCCCACCAATTGGACCGAAAGCGTTGGTGGCGGGTTTAAATCCCCCACCAGCCCGCTGGCGTCACTGGTCACTGTTCACTGTTCACTGTTTTAATGTTATGATTCTGCCAGAGTAATTAATTGTTACAAAATTTGAGTGCAATATCGAATATGGAAAATAAAGAAGCTAAAAAAGCTTCGGAAAGCGAAGTATCAGGTGATACTATTAATGATACTAATGTTGTTGAAGAGCCAGTTGTCGCAAATTCAACTGACCTTCAAGATGGTCGTGGTAATTCGCGTTCTCCAGGAAAAGACAGAGGTGGCGATAGCTTCGCGCGCCTTGTGCCTGACTCTGCACGGGGTGCAGCCAAGCCGAGCTTGGGGGGAGCCTGAACGGAGTTCAGGCTCCAGCACATACGGGTGATCGCTCTCCCGAAGCTCAGAATATTGAACGTGGCAAGACAGACAAGACAAATTTGTAACTAAACCCGCCTTGGGAACAACCCAATGCCTCTGCGTCTGCATCCCCCCTTTGCAACCACCGCATACTGGTGGACACGAATTACACCTGGTGATTTAATCAAACTCTTGAAATGTCGAAGCATGTGGGCTAAACACTTCTGTTGTGCAACCGCAGGATATCCGTTATAGACGCTAAAATCATCACTGCTGAGAACACCACGATACTCAGTTCCAAGCATTGATTCGAGTTCAGCCCGCGAACGTGTATCAGCGGCATGAAACAAACAAAAAGCTTTGTTGCCAACTACCCACAACCACTCTTTAACTCCTTTAACCGCCCACGGTGTTTCATCAACATGGACGTTTGGTTGCTCAGTTTTCACCCAATTCCCCAATTGCTCAACTGGTGTTTCGATCGCTTGTGCAACTCTTTCATTTGTAGCAACTAGGGTTCCTTCACCAATATCAATTTGCCCTAACTCTTGAAGAAGCACTCACCAGTGTAGAAAAACTTGTCAGCAAGCACACGCGAGTGGTTCATGTTTTCGACCGAGAAGGTGATATCACAGAAGTTTTTGATAAAGTTCGTCAACTTCAGTACACGGGAGTCCTAGCTCGTGCGGCACATAACCGAAGCTTAGATTCCGATAGTGAACGTCTTTGGTCAAAGCTGGAAACGCAATCTATCAGTTTTGAACAGGAAATTGAACTACCTCAGACTAGCAAGCGTTCTGCCCGCAAAGCCAAGTTAGCTGTAAGATTTTGTCCCGTTAATCTTCGTACTCCTTACCGCTTTGACAACCGTGACCCTCTACTCGTATCTGCTGTTTATGCGACCGAAGTTGATTGCCCAGAGGGTGAAACGCCAGAAGAAGTGGATGTTGCTCACCACGGAAGTTGTCGCAGATATCCAGACGGCTTCTACGATTTTACGTTGGTATTCTTACCGTTGGCGTGTAGAAGAGTATCATAAAATTTTCAAGTCGGGGTGTCAGGTAGAAAGATACAGACTTGCTGCTGATGGGATGAAAACCTTAATTGGTTTCTTAAGTGTGATTGCTGTTGAGATGAGTGCAGATTACCTAATGTACACCGTACCCAGCCAACCGCCGACGCAATTGTTGTCCTCAATCCCCTTCAACTTCGCATAATGAGCGCTAAATCACCCAAACTACCCAAGATATTAACAATTAGTTGGGCGCTTGGTTGCGATTGCCCAAGGGGCAGTGCCGAAGGCAATCGCTCGTTTAGGGGGTTACTTAGAACATCGACATAAAACTCCTATTGGTATCCAGGTACTGTGGCGGGGCTGGTTAAAATTGCATGATAAGAGTGAGGGTTGGCAGCTTGCTAGAGAGACTTAACGGGAAAAGTCAGGTACGTAGTTTTGGCTGTTTTACTGCTGAGTTGTATGCAATGGCAGACTGGCTAAAGCAGTGCCGTATTGAAACTGTGGCAATGGAATCAACAGGAGTTTACTGGATACCTGTGTTCCAAATTCTGGAAAGCAAAGGGTTTGAGGTCAGACTCGTTAATGCTCATTATGTTAAAACTGTACCAGGTCGCAAAACTGACGTACTTGATTGCCAGTGGTTGCAACAGTTACACACTTATGGCTTGTTAGCAGGTTCATAACGTCTGCGATGACCTTTCTTTGTGTTCTCCGGAGTTACATCCGGCAACGGGACAACTTGATTAAAAGTGCTTGTGTCCACGTACAAAGGATGCAAAAAGCTCTGACTGAAATGAACGTACAACTGCATCGGGTGATTAGTGACATTACAGGCACTACAGGTATGGCAATTATCAATGCCATCATTTCTGGTGAGCGTTCACCACAAAAGTTGGCTGCCCTGAAAGATGAACATATTAGGGCAAGTTGTACAAGTATTGCTGCTGCTTTGACTTGCGCTGCATATTTTCCTTTCGTTACCTACTAGGTACTGCGCCCATCCGCGTGAGGGATGTTTTCATAGAGGTTTGGGGTCTGAATCCCAAAGCTAGAGACGGCTCTAGCTTTTAACCGACCGTTTCAGGTCGCACTCCTATCCCCAGCTTCAGCCCTTGGAATTCCGAGTCCAGTCACGCTCGGGTAGGTTTTGAGTCAGCCTGAACTTTAGGCGGGAGGACTTGCACCTCCATCAAGAGAGAGTTCAGGGGGATATTCCCTGGATGACTTATTACTTATAGCGTTCGGTCATCAACGAATCGCACTTTGGAAGTCCCTTATTTATAAACATCAGCCCAGAACCACAAGGAATAGATAGCGAACCAACCCCATTCCCAGATAAAGCTTTAGCTCAAGTATGGAATGAACAAGAAATCCTGTCTCTGGATGTAGTCGTTACTTCCAAGGATTTTAACATTGATGCAACTATCAAAAAACTTTCCTTATCTCGCACTGGTGTATCTGATAGCGTCCAGTTCACGGTGTGTCCGCCTTCGCAGCGATCGCTTTCAATCACTCTAGGGTGGTGCTAAGGTAATCATGCAGCAAAGTACAACCCTGATCTATGAGAGCATCTAAGTTCAGACTCCAAAGTTTCACTGTGCCGTCGTCACTAGCAGAAGCAATCAGGTTACCATCAAGCTAAAATTGACTGACAAGACTGGAGCGCTATGACCTTGGAAGCAGCTTTAAATAAATCAAAGTGGAAATGTCGAAGCCAGGTCAGTTTTGTCGTATAACTAACTTCTTTCACGCAATCAGTTGCTCCCATGAAGTGCCTGTGGAGCAAGCGAAGAATTAGTGGAGCGCGAACAGGCTACCTTTGGATCTCCTCCACTTTTTGTCACTCTCCGGTTAGGTTAATGGTGACTTCAGGCATAATTGTTGCTATTATCACTATTGATAGCAACCAGATATCATAGATGATATCACAATGCCAAAAAAGAAGTCCGACAACAATAATTTGACCCCAAAGAGCCAGATGATTCGGGTGCCAACAGCGCTCATTCCAGCTGTTCGCGAACTGTCCCATCTGCACCGCTCTGGGCATACAGCTGCGGTGCTGCAAGGTTTGCAGGATTTGATATCAATTATTGATAGCAACAGTGATATCGATATTGCAGCCGACAGTAAATTAGTTTTGCAGCTAGAGAAGAGAGTGGAAAAACTGGAATCGCGTCTTGCTACTAGAAGCGACTTGGAAACAAAGCTAGAAGCAGTTACCCAGAGGCTGGAACAACTGGAACGGGCGCTTGCTTATGGGAGATTGGGCAACAACACTCCTACTCGAAGACAATCATTCCCATACCAGCAGCAATTCGTCGAAGTGCAACCATTCCCTCCCCAAAACTTAGCGCAGCGACTGGGTGTAACACCGTCAACCCTCTCAGCCGAACTAGAAAAACTCACCACCAAAGAATTTATCAGCTGGACAAGAAACCGCGACCCCAGGAGTATAGGTTGGGAGTATCGCCAAGACGATGGTCTGTATCATCCTATAAAATAAGCAATTTGCCGTATGCTGCTAGAACATCTAATCACCCAATCATATCTGCCAATAAATTCGTCATTTCTTCTTAACCACGCTTGCGGTTGTCGTCGTACTGAATTAATACGTCCAACTTGCATGGTCGCTGACTTTTTGCGTCTTTCTCACATCCCCTTCCGTGAAAGAACAAATTATGCACCAAGTTTCCCTTGAGAAAATCTCAGCGTAAATGTGGTGTGAGTATTTTTATTTGTAAACCTTTGCGTGGTGTTAACTCGGCTACATCCTGTGCTGCTGCATCACTAAGCTGCTGTCTGACAGCTTCTGGAAGCTCTTGCAACCGGGAAGAAGCCAAAGAATTTTCCAATAAATCTAAAACATTGAAACTGCAAGCAACGGGAACGCTACTTGTGTGATATATGAAGTGACTACAGGAGCGTCAATTCCGTAAAACGTGACTAGTCCCTTGTTTGCCAGATAGTTTGACATAGCGGCTGGTCATTGTTGATGAAGTGTGCCCTAATTGCGCCATTATGTCGAAGTCGCTAGCGCCTTTCTTTTTGGCGTGGGTAGCATGAGTGTGACGCAGCCAGTGAGGGGAGAATTTGATTTCCGCTTTATTGGCAATCTCCTGCATCATTAACCTAATGCCGCGATCGCTTAGCGGTTGTCCCTTATCCCGATGACTCTTAGACGGGAAAACAGGCTCATCATCGCTCTTTTCGCCTCGTATTGCGAGTAATGCCTCGCTAGTTTCGGCATCAAGGACGATAGTCCTGGTTTTATTGCGCTTGCCAGTAATCGTTAAAACTAGTTCGGTGTCGCCATCTGAGTTGGTCTCTTCCCGCAACTGACGCCAGTACAGACCTGGGTTGAGAATTTCGGTTTTACCCGTTCTGGGGTTTTTGGTGGTCACTCTACCTATTTCCCCAACACGGCAACCTGAGTAATAAAGCAGAGTAAAAAGCACCCAATGGCGCTGGCTTAGTTCTTTAGCAGTATCATCCAGCTTGTAAACTTTGCGTTCTGAAAGTACCCGTTCGGCGGTTTTGTCATCCCAATTAACGGCTAATTCTTCAGCAATATTCAAGGGGAAGTAACCAATAGATTGCTTGCAGCCGAACTTCCACAAGGAACGAATAGCACAAACATATTTAGCGATCGCATTCTTACCCAATCCGATTTTAGGGTTGTTGTTTTTATCGAGTTTGGGGTGATACTGTCCGTCTTTGCCTTTATATAAATGGGGTTTAGAATCTTTGAGGTAGAAGAGGAAAAATTGCAGGTGACCTAGGGTACACAAGCGTAAATCTGGAAGGTTGTAACGTTCCTCCAACCACTGTAACAATTCATAGGCGACCTGGCGGTATGAGCGCTCGGTTTGTTCAGATTTGATGCGCTGCGATTCCAGCCACATATCAATAAGTTGGTGCGCGGACCTGATTCTCTGTCGGTTGGGGAAGTAGTAATCTTTGAAAGTATCTGCACCATACCTGCCACCCTCGCTCTTTGTGTCGATGACTTCAGCATGAACTATATCAGGCTCCGAGTAAGGGATGGGTAGTAATTCCATTATTTTTTTGCCTCCAATTCGTGACGACTACTTATTATTGTGTCATACCTATAATGTTTATTCCCGGAATCAAAATTTTTCTGGAAAAACTACTTAAATCAAAAGGGTAGTAAAACGATATTTCTTCACCAATTAGCTAAAAGCTTACAAGAATTGTTGAGGGTGTTTTGCCACACAGACAGCACTTTTACGCCTTATTTAGAGCAAGAGCGAAACTCACTTCATTGTGAAAGCAGTGGCTTGTATTTATTGCAATAATAAGAATGCGATGCGTGACACTATCTATATATTATGAAATTAGAGCGATATAACCTATCATTCTCAGTAGTGAGTGCAATTCTTATCCAATGCATGTGTTATTGCTTGTGTAATTCATTTAATTTAGATAGAACTTTGAGCGAATAGAACAGCAATCATAAGCTATGCAAGCCCATTGGCATTATGCATTAAGAATAATCAAAACTATTGCACCTAGTACCAGATAGTACCCAAAAGAGAGATTTTCAACGTGAGTCCCAGACCAACTACCCAACGAACGACTACAAAAACAAGCAACCCTAAAAATGTTACTAGAACGAAAAACATTGCTAAAGCGAAAAAAGAAGATTCACAGGATGTAGCTACTACTACCAGTGTCTCTTTGGACGAGAAAGAAGATTCTGCTGCCTTAAAGGTTTCTTCCACGTTGCCATTAGACAAGATTGTCATACCTGAAACTCAACCGCGTCGCTATTTTGACTTAAAGGCAATGCAATCTCTGGTGGAGTCGGTCAAGCGCGACGGCATCCTAATGCCCCTTTTGGTACGGCCAGTGGGAGATAAGTATGAATTGGTGGCAGGTGAGAGAAGATACAGGGCGGCAAAAGAAGCATCTTTTACCGAAGTACCCGTAACTATCCGGGAGATGTCAGATTCTCAAGCAGTACAGTATGCACTTACTGAGAATTTACAGCGTGAAGACCTAAACCCGGTGGAGGAGACAGAAGGAATTTTAGATTTATTGGCTTTGAGATTGGAAACTGATAGGGAAGGGGCCATCTCGCTATTGAACAAAATAGCGAAAGTCAAACGAGGTTTGGCGGACAACGATGTCCGCCCAGAAGAGCAACAGATAGTTGAAGAAGTGTTTAAAAGCATTGGCAAGATGACCCCAGAGGCGTTTAGGGTACATAGGCTACCTCTACTCAACCTTCATAGTGACATTTTGGATGCTTTGGGTTCTGGGCAAATTGAATATACCAAAGCTAGAGAGATAGATAAGGTTTCGTCAGATTCTGACAGGATAGAACTTTTGGAAGTTGCTATAGAGCATTCTTTATCATTAAACCAAATCCGAGAGCAGGTCAAATCTTTACAGCCACCATCCCAGAGCGGGGAACTGCAAAAGCTTCTGGAAAAGACATACAAAAAAGTCAAACAATCCAAGGTGTGGGATAACCCTGACAAACAGGAGAAGTTAAAATCTTTGTTGGCAGAACTGCAAGCGCTCCTTGCTGAGGAAGAGTGATTACATTAACTATAGCAATCCGTGCAGGAGTTGTAAAAAAAGCGGGTCATACATAAACATAAGCGGGAAAATCAAATATTTGATGGTGAGTAACCAATTCAAAGAATCGTTTGATATGAGAAAAAGATTTGCAATCAGGAGAAAACTCTCTCACAAAATTTTTAGCATACAACCAAATGTCTTCTACAGGGTTTTGCGTTGGATCATTAGGAGCACTCTCGTATACAAGTCACTTTCCATTCATCTTCATTGAAGCCCTGATTAATAGTATCTAAGTAAGCTTTAATGTAAACCCACCTAACAACATCGCTGCTTGTTATTTCTCTTCGGCAGGATACCACCCTGCTGGAATGACTTTAAAATTCCATACATCTTTAAAAACATACATGCGCTCTATTATTTCTGATGGAGAAAGTGAATCTTGGCTACCTTCTTTCCAATCTTTTCTATCAACCGTTCCCATTACCAAATAGTTATTACCAATGATTTCGGGATTTGATTGGCGAATTCCAAAAGCCATAAATGATTCGATTTCCTGCTTTCTGGCAATAATCAAGTCACAGCTGGGACAATATTTACACTGCTTATTTAATAAAAAAAGCTGTTTTGGCTCGATATGAATTACCAAGGGGAATTTGCGAATTTTTGTTTTTGTCTCACATTTGGGACATTTGGTGAACGCACAATCAGAGTAGGGGTTTAGAAAAAACCTATGTCGTTTTTTGAGATTTTCCCCCTTAGATTTCTTTGAACTATTTCTAGACATCTGACTAATTCTTATTTCACAGTAAACAACGCCGAATGTAAGTGCAGCTATTAATTTAATCTTTTATACTGATTATTTTAATGTTAAGTTGAAAAATATAGTCCTAATGACAGAACAATAATTACAAACAAGTCATAATGAAACACCTTGAGGGTAAAGTAACATTAGTCACAGGTGCTACACGGGGTATTGGTAAGGGAATTGCAATTGGACTTGGTGAAGCAGGTGCGACTGTGTACGTTACAGGACGCAGCCTCAACCATTCTGATTCCAGTAATGAAGTTTCAGGTAGTCTTGCTGAAACCCAATCAGCAGTTGAGGAAGTCGGTGGTGTATGCATTCCTGTTCAGGTAGACCACAGCGACTCGGAACAAGTGCGTTTGCTCTTTGAGCGCATCCAAGACGAGCAGAATGGACGCCTTGACTTACTGGTAAATAATGCTTACTCAGGAGTCAAAGCATTAAGAGACGCTTATGGAAAACCTTTTTGGGATTGTGAACCGAGTCTCTGGGACGCTTGCAACAACGTTGGTCTGAGTAGTCACTATGTTGCAAGTGTTTTTGCAGCTGGGATGATGACCAAACGCCGCTCTGGACTAATTTGTACTATTTCCTCATGGGGTGGTATGTCCTACATTTTTGGTACAGCATACGGTGCTGGCAAAGCAGGGTGTGATAGATTAGCAGCTGATATGGCTGTTGAGTTAAAACCGCATAACGTTGCTTCTGTTTCAATTTGGCCAGGTATTGTTGGTACTGAGCACATTAGCAGTATGGCTACCCAGATGGACGAAAAAAATGCAACGCCAAAGAATTATTCGTTGTTCAGCGATCGCTACAACTGGGAAACTCCCTTATTAACAGGACGGGTTATTGCTCAGCTTGCTGGCTCACCAAATGTGATGCGTCGTACAGGACGTGTGCAGATTGTTGCGGAACTGGCTCGACAATATGGCATTGTAGATAAGGACGGAGAACGTCGTGTATCGCTTCGTTCTCTGCGCTTTCTAGTACCGTTTGCATTACCTGGATTGAGAAAGCACTCGTGGCTTATACCCGATATTAAAGTGCCGTGGTCACTGTTACTACTGAGTGCGCTCAGTTCGCCTAAAATTTAGTAAATATAATGTATAAAAAAATACAATTTAACGATGAGGGTTGATATTAGATGATTAAACGACTCTTTTATCAATTTTCGTCCCCGTCAAAATCGCTTTTTTTAGAAAAATATTTATTTGTAAAAAAATGCGCTACGCGCCCTTTGAGGGGAGAGTCACTAAAATACAAAATCTATGAAAAAAATCTCCCCCAATCCAAGCACAACACTTACAAAAAATCCACAACTTCAAAATTCAACACATAATCCAAACGCTCACACTCTCACGCATAATCCTGCCGAAGACTGTGAATTGGAACTGCGTGCTCATGAAGCCTTCGAGCGTTCCTACTACTTACATCTAGCATACAGCGTTTACTAAATAAATGCCTGCCAAACCACAGGCAGGCAATCAGTTGTTTGTACCAAAAATATGACAACAAATATCGAACAAAACATCAATTACCTCACCCTTCAAGAACTTTCTTTGGAAGCTGCCAGACTTTGGGAACAACTAGAAGAAGCTGGAGATGAGCAAAGTTTCGTGGAGCAGCTTCTAGAACAACTCTTCCAAGTGCAAGGTGCGACAGAGCGCAAAATTGATGCGATCGCCTACGTTGCTGATCAGTTGAAACTGGACATAGATGTATGGCAGAGCCGTCTGGAGGCGATCACCGAGTTGCACACCACAGTCATTCAGCGCCAACAAAATCAGCTTGAATCAATAAAATCCTATCTGCTGCATCTTTATGAGAAAGGTATTCTCAGTGAGCGCAACTCAGGAATAGAGAGGGAAATCAGTTTTCAGAACAATCCACCCAAGGTTGTGCTGAAGCTCGACCCACTAGATCCATGCTTCCCAGAGGAATTCCGGGAGGTACGCATTGAGTATCGCCCCTTTACCAAACAAATTCTTATGGCACACAAAGAAGGTCGTGATGTGAGCGCGATTGCAGAAATTGAAACGGGCAAGCATGTCCGCTTCAAATTCCTTTCCTCTAAGTCAAGGAAAGAAAAAGCTAAGGCGTGACATCTCCCGCACCATAATCTATTGATTTGGTGCGGGCTTCCCAACCTCGCGGTAGGGCATTTCTGCTAAGCGCTGAGCCTGCGGTGTCGTTAGGCTTACGGGCAGCTCCGCGAACGGGTGAGACATGGGGCTTCTGCCTAGGGTGTTGATTTTGTGGGCAATTAGCCGAAAATTTTTCATCCAGGTTTTATGCTGTCAATTCTTGGACGAAACCCTCATTTAATAAGGCTTTCATTCTTATGCGTTGAGGCATAGATTTTGCGTGAGAAATTATCACCTCAAAACCCTCAGAGTCAACAGTCTAGCTTCTGCCTGTTTAAGCTAAATTGCATAAGGTCAGCCAATCTGGAGATAAGAATTGATGAGCAGACTAAACTGTCATTGAATGAGATACTGCCAAAAGGAGGTATAAGTTATTTCATTAACACATAATCATTAACTAAAATAACTATGAGTGTTGCATCAAGATACTGGAAACTGATTAGAATAGACGCTACGGGAGTACGCAAAATCCAGGACATCGCCCCAGCTAAAGTATTTTTCGCTGATGTCTTTGGTAAGTTCTCGGATGAAAGTGATGTAGTAGATACAGACGTTCAGCGCGAATTACTGCGTTTTTGTCATGATGTTTCTACAGACAGATGCTTACTCGCAGAACGTTGTCTACTCTGCTTCATATCCTGGCAAATTGAGCAAGCTTGCTTGCAACTAGAAGCAAAGTTTGGGATTGCTCATGGTTTCCGGTGCGTTGATTTACTGCCTTATGTCCTAAATGACGAAGGCAAATTACAACCAGCAACTTCCTATCAATCGTTTTCTAGGGAAATTTTGCGCTCGTTTAACCCAGAACAAAGCAGTCTCACAACCTGGACAACTACAAGGGTAAAACAGCATCCAGGACTTAATCGATTTTTGTTGGAGTGCGGAGTTTACCTTGTAAGTGACTGGGCAATCCTTAACGATACTCGACCTAAACAGCTAGAGCGAATTTTAACAGAATTTCACTCGTTAACACCTGGAGAAATTCAACAAGCTAAACGGCTTTTGGAAAGTTACCACACTGTTTATCGGGCAGAACGGCTACAACAACGCTCTACGGGAGTTAGGGGAAAATGTACCACACCAACGACTCAACAACTGCAACAAATTGCCACTCTCCTCAAAGGTGAAACTAGTCAGACACTCAAGAGTGACACTGTGATGACACAACTCCAAAAACTCGCTTCTCAACTGCGACAGTACCGGATTTACATCCGGGGTGGTTCCCTACCCACAGAATCCCTGGATGCTGTTGCTGGTTCTGAGTATAATTTATTGATTAAGGATATACCATCACCTAGTGCCAACACTTTAGAAAATGAAGATGAGCAAGCAGAGTTTTTACAGTTCTATCGTGAGCAGTTTCTTGTTTGTTTAGAGCAAGCTTTGGGTTTGGTGACTCAGTCACGAGTAAAAAAACTACAATCTAAGAATGGCGAAAAAGCACAAAACTTTTTGACAGCACTCCAGTTATTTCATTGTCAAAACTTGTCAATGGCAGAAATTGCCAAGCGCTTAGGACTACGCGCCCAGGACGCAGTCACTCGCTTGCTTAAACTTAAGGAGTTTCGTGCTGATGTTCGACAACAGCTTTTGGTGATGCTGCATGAGCGTGTCCTTGATGTTGCAAAAGACTACTCTCATCCAGAACGTCTCCAAACTCTAGAACAGCAGATTACGGTTGCCCTAGATGAACAAATTTCCCTAATTATACAAGAGGCAGAAACACTATCTCATACAGCAAACAGTAGTTTAACAAACAATCTTTTTGCTGAAAGGCTCTGCCGCTACCTCGATGCTAGAAATCAGTAACTATGAATAATTTATCAAGTAATACACACCAAATGTGGCTTGACCTTGAGGTCTTGCCAACAGAAGCAATAACCCTCTCACCAAATGAAATCCATCAGGCGGTAGAACTAGGACGCCAAATTCCTCATGAAAGCAGACAGTGGCAGACTTATCTTCATGCTTTGGCTCTTTTCGCTTTTGAGAAATGGCTAGAAGAACGAGCAGATTCGCTCACCATTAATCGGGAACAATGTACCATATTCAAGCCAGCAATTGCGAATGCGATCGCCGCCGTTGCCAATTTACAAGTGGGTAAATTCAAACTGTGCCTAATTGCCACTGGTAGCCTCACGGATGAAGAAGTCACCTTACCTAGACCTGTCGTAGATTTACCAGAATTTGTTCCCCACTTTTATGTATTAGTGGAAGTTTTAGAAGAACAAGAATCCGCTGTTGTTTATGGCTTTTTATCCTATCAGGAACTAACAGAAAGATTGGCAAATGCTAATTTAGCACCCGAGGAAGATTGGACATATCAGCTACCATTAACTTGGTTTATTGATGACCCAGACCGCTTGTTGCTATATTTGCGTTGTCTAGAACCAGAGGCTATTGCTTTACCTGATGTGCCACAAGAACGGACTTCCACCCTTTCCAGGATGCAAAGTGAATTAACAGCATTGTTACCCCAGTTGCAAGCACCTGAACGAGAACTCTGGCAGGTTTTAACTTGGGAACAAGCAACAGCGGTTCTCACCAGTCCTGAATTACTCAACTGGGTGTACACGTCTCAAACACAAAAACAATTACCAGCTAAGCATTTAACAGATTTAATCAAATTATTGACCCAGCCTGCGGTAAATGTTGGGCGTTGGTTGTGGGATGAACTGGATGAATTAGCACAGGAATTTTCTTGGGCATTACTGCCGAGATTCGCACCAGTTACGGCAATGCGAAGCCCTACAGAAGAATTTGAGGTGATCATATCACAACTTCAGCAAAAAGGTTTAGAAATTCCCTTGCAGGCGCGTGCAGCCTTCAACGATTTGCTGTTAGCTGGAATTTCTCTAAGGTTATATGCTGTGACTTGGCATTTAGTATCCGAAACAGACCCCCATTTATGGAGTTTGTTGCTAATTTTAGGTACATCTTTACCTGAAACTTTACCTAACAATTTGAAGCTCCGGGTGAGTGACCAAACAGGTATTTTAGTAGAACAGACAGTCAAAGCAGAAAGTGGTGATTCTTATTTGTTTACTCGTGTTGTTGGCAGTTGGGATGAGAAGTTTCTTGTCAGTGTCAGTTTAATGGATGGCGTTGAGCTGACTTTACCACCATTTGTATTTTATCTGGGGCGAGCGGTTTAGGCTGAGTTGGTTACATATTTTGCAACGGATAATTACCTACGCCTTAGACGCACTCGTTGTTAGCCATTTCCATAGGGTAGGGGCTTTCTAAAGGGTAGGTAGACACAAAGGTGCTTAAAAAAACTTTACGTCTTAGCGTAAAGTTTACCACCACCAAAATTTTTGCATATGTTCTCCTTATGTGAGAGATGCGAAAGCTTGGAGAACGCGCCCGCAGTATAGTATGCAGGCAAATTAGTCATGGGGAAATTGTGTCATCTTTATCCTCAAAAAGACCGTCTTATAGTCATTTTTAGGCAAAATCTGGAACTAAAGATAAAAATCATCCAAATTTTTGCATAACCTCTGTTGTTCTGAGATATATAGACTATTGAGCGATCGCCGTAAGGCAGGCACTCTGTGCCATGGCCCTGCATAGCACTGCGCTCCCTTGCAATCACTTGACTCAACCAACACTCGAGGACTTGCCAATGCTCTACCGTCTGCAATCTGTGAGCCTTATTTCTTTGGTGCTTTACCTAACATTTCCCCTGAATGCATGGGAACTAGAGCCATTTAGAACGTCACAAGTGTTGGCACAAAGCCCAGATGCTCGAAAAACTCAAGCAGATAAACTGGTCAAACAAGGCGAGGAACTATATGATAGCTATCAATCTCAATCTGCGTTAAAGGCTTTCCAGCAAGCTTTGACAATTTACCGTCAAATCAAAAACCGCCCTGGAGAAGGTAGGGCGCTCAAGGGTATTGGTAGTGCTTACGATGATTTGGGTGATTCCAAGCAAGCGATTACCTACTTTCAACAAGCTTTAGAAATTGCTCAAGCTATCAATGACAGTGATTTAGAAGCAAGGGTGACAAGCAATTTGGGACTTGTTTACTTGCGTTTGGGAAATACTCAGCGCGCAACTGAATACTGCGAGAAAGCTTTAGCAATGGCGCGACAAAGCAAAAACTATGAAACAGAGGCGCTTGCACTCAAAAGTCTAGGTGCAATCTATTTGCAAACTGATATGCTCAAAGCAATTGATTTTCTGGGACAAGCCTTGGTTGCTGTACGCCAAGCTAACGGTTCTCCAGAGGACAAACTGCGCCAACGGAGACTGGAAATTAGTCTTCTTGATGCTCGTGGCAGTTTTTTGTATGGGCTTGGTTTCGCTAAAATTAACAACAAGGATGAAACTGGTCATGAATTGTTGAATAAGGCATTTCAGGATTATCAACAAGCTTTAACAATTGCTAAACAAATAGGCGATCGCCGCAGACAGGGAAAAGCTCTTTCGGGGCTTGGAGACATATACTATATCCAAAATCAGTACTCCAAAGCTGTAGAAACTCTCAAACAAGCTTTACCGATTTTCCAAACTGGTAAAAATTCTCGGTCTAAAGTACGAGAAACATACGCCAAGTTAGGTGATGTATATGTCAGATGGGGTAAAAGAGAGCAAGGATTGACATCTTATCAACAAGCTCTTGAAATTATCAAGACAGAAGTCCCTTATTCTCCGCTAAACAAGCTCGAGCAGGATACACAACAAGGATGGCTCCTAGCAAATATTGGTAATGTTTACTCTGATACGGGTAAGTATGATAAAGCACTAGAGTCATACAAACAAGCATTAAATACATTTGAATTAGCTATCAACCAAGCCAAAAAAATTACTAATCCTAGTAAGCAGTTCCAAGAGACACAAATTAAGCAAGGAATTCAGTTGAGTTATGTGCGGATGTGTTTAGCATACAAATTTCTGGGACAATATGCAGAAGGAAACAAGGCTTGTCAAGTTGTTAAGGATGCTAAGGCTACTTCCGAAAAATCTGCTTTGCCAAAAAGTTTATCTCCAAAAAATAAATCTTCTAAATCTTCCGCAGAATTAGAAAAGGCGCAAAAAGATTTAAAAGAGGCGCAAGAGAGTTTAGAACAAGCACGAGTACTCAATCAACCAGATTTGATAGCCCTTGCTTTTGCTCAGGTTGGTGATGCTTATACTAACTTAGGAGAATATAAGCTCGCTGAAGAAAATTTTAAAAAAGCTATAGAAACCAGCAAAACTGTTGATACTCCTCATTTTAAGTCACTCATTTTTTCTAATTACGGGCAATTCTATGAAAAACAGAAAAAATACGAGCAGGCAATAACTTACTACAAACAAGCTGGAGAATTTGCTCAACAAAGTGGAGACAAATTACAAGAAGCAAATATCTTTAAACAGATTGGCATAACTGGCTTTATTGCCAATAAGCTACCCGAAGCCACTACTGCTTTATATCGAGCAGTTGATGTTTTTGATTCAATGCGGGTTGATTTACCAAATCCGAGTCAAGTCACTATTTTTGAAACACAGGCTAATACCTATAGTCTGTTGCAAAAAACTTTAATTTCTCAGAAGAAATACAAAGAAGCCTTAGAAGTTGCTGAACGCGGTAGAGCGAGAGCATTTATCAATTTATTAGCCTTACAACTTTCAACAAAAAGCAATAGTAAATCAAATGCTGAAAATGCGAAGGTATCACCATCAAAACTTCAAGATATTCAGAGAATTGCTAAAGAACAAAACGCCACAATTGTAGAATATTCGGTTCCAAAACCTCCTAAATACGATGATGAAAATAATAATGACAAGCTCGTATGGGATGGTTCTGATCTCTATATTTGGGTAGTTAAACCTACGGGTGAAATTGCCTTTAAGCAGGTAGATTTAAAGCTTTTTAAGATATCATCACTTGCAGAACTCGTAAAAAATAGCCGTGTGTCTCTTGGTGCAGGAGGACGTGGTATCAAAGTGGAATCTACGGGTCAACCTATTCAAAAACAAAATTTACAAACACTGTATCAGGTTCTAATTGAACCCGTTGCATCACTTCTCCCCGTTAATCCAGATGAACGTGTCATTTTCATTCCTCATGAATCTGTGTTTTTGGTTCCTTTCGCCGCACTGCAAGACAAAAACGACAAATACCTAATTGAAAAACATACTATCTTGACTGCACCAGCGATTCAGGCATTAGAACTGACACGTAAACAGCGCCAAAAGCTGACAACCAAGGATGTAAAGGATGTATTAGTTATGGGTAATCCCACAATGCCAAAAGTGGGGATTCCCCCTGTGCAATTAGATTCACTACTAGGTGCAGAAACGGAAGCTGTTACAATTGCCAGTCTCCTCAAAACCAAAGCTATCACTGGCAAAGATGCTACGAAAGCAGTTTTCACTTCAAAATTATCCTCTGCAAGGATAGTTCATCTAGCAACGCATGGGTTACTCGATGATCCTACTAAAGGGATAAAAAGTGCGATCGCACTTGCACCATCCGCACAAGATGACGGTTTGCTCACCCCTACGGAAATTGTTGATTTAAAAATCAACGCAGAGTTAGTTGTTCTCAGTGCGTGTGACACTGGTAGGGGAACAATTACAGGTGATGGGGTTATTGGATTATCGCGCTCTTTGCTTACTGCGGGTGCGCCTAGTGTCATTGTCTCATTGTGGTCAGTTCCTGATTCGCCAACAGCAGAATTGATGAAACAGTTTTATGAAAATTGGCAGCAAAATCCTGATAAAGCCAAAGCTTTGCGTTCAGCTATGTTGACAACGATGAGAAAGCACCCCCAACCAGTAAATTGGGCAGCATTTACCTTGATTGGGGAATCAACATAAATCTCAAAAAATGATTTCTTTACTCACAGCCTTACAGGCGTAGGGCGATGACCTCTGATCCGCCGTAGGCGATTGCAAGGGAAAGCAGTGCCTAGGGCGATCGCTCTTCCTCATCAACCTACAGTTAAAGGAAATTTTTGCTCACAATGCAAGCATATCCTCCCAAAGCAGGGATATATATGCAAATAACAAGAAACAAGAAGGAGTCAAAAATATGAACTGTTCAATCTGGAAATCTTTTAGTGTTTGTATGACCTTAACTGCACTAACTTTTACGTCTATTCCAGTTTATGCACAAACCAATGGGACAGAAGTTAATAAGTTTCGTCAAACAATGCAGGAAAAGATTGACAGCATAGGAACGGATAAACGTTTTCAAGATATGGATGCGATAGGAATTGCTGAGAAAGTTTTTGGTGTAAAGTTAACTACTCAAGGCAGTCAAACATCAATAGCAGGAACTTACGGGGATTGCTATAGTTTGCACGGTTTCGGTACACCTAGGCTTAGCGGACTGGGAAAATTTACTCTTGATGGTCAAGGTACGTATTCTTCCAACTATCATGGCACAGGGAATTATGTGTTTAATCCAGAAGACTATACGGTGCGTTTTAGCAGTGGTAAGATGGCAGGTTTACTTGCGAAATATTCGGTAGATAAAAAAGGTAGGAGTGGAGTCAATTTTTTGTCAAAACTCAATCCCATTCTTGATAGAGCCCATTTTTGTCCAAATCAAAACAATTAATGACTCCATAGCAGCGTTGTACAGAATAGGAATGACTTTTGTGGGGTAGGCATTTGGCCTACCCAGAAAATTCAACAGACGAGCAGGATACTCATCTCACAAATCAAGGAGATAATACCTTTCAATGAATCGTTGGACAAAGCATATCTGCATAATCTTTTCCTTTACATTACCCATTCTCATCTCTAATCGAACGTACGCCGAAAACCTCCCAACTTCCTTGAGAATACCTCCCATACCATCACCCTATCGCTGTTACTCTGCTGCTCCCACTCTTGGAGGGTGGGGAGGTGCTCCTGAAGATACCCCGCTTGGTGTAATTTGGTTAGACGGTGCGGGTAACTATGACTCCATACAAAATGGTGGCGGGCAATACGGTTTTGCTCCTTCAAGGGGCTACTTATACTTTACAAGCGGTCGATTAAGAGGCTGGGTAGGTGTTTACGAAGTCGATGAGTATGGCAGGAAACGACTACGGTTCCCGCAGTCTAGGGGTAATCTACCAACACAAAGACCTATAACTAATCGCTACAATACCGCAGATTGGAATTGCTACCGTAAAACTCCACGAGAAGAGACACCACCCTGGGAGACAAATAGCTAAGTGGACATAATGTCTCTTAGGCGGGCGTTGCCCAAAATAGGAATGGTTTTGTGGGGTAGACATCTTGCTTAGTCAGAAAATTTAACAAACCGATGAGATACTACGTCTATCGTGCAAATAAAGGAGATAATCTTCAATGAACCGTAGAGAAAGTGGAGGCTGATAAGTGTAGGTTTTTTACAACAACGCTTGAAACGAGACAAGGGGGACAAAGGAGAAAAAGCTTATTCCTGCATTCAAATAAGAGTCTTTACTCACCCTTTTATAAAAAACCTATACCTGTGAAAATGGGGTACTATCCACCAACAAAGAACTGACAACACACAACAACCAATGACTAAATTTTTCCTCAAAGTTCAGCTAGCTAAACAAGATTGTTTTTTCGAGTTGTCTTGGGGTAGTGGACAGCACCTTAATGTCACTGTTCCCTATCCTAAAAATCTCACTACACTATATCAGGAATGGCAGCGAATTTATCTGAGTTTTTATAACACAGCACTTCGAGGAAGGGTGGAAGAAATCGGCAGTTTATCAGCACCACCAATTGATTGGCACGCTAGATTAGTGCAAGCAGAAGCTCAACTTTTATCTGAATTTCATAAATGGTTGCGTAGTGGGGAATTGTATGAGATTCGGGCTGTCATTGCTAATGGTTTATCGTTAACAGCAAATAGTCAGCAGTCAACCGTTGATATTTTTCTTAGTTGCGATGCTATTGAATTAGCACGCTTACCTTGGGAAACTTGGGAGATTGGCACAGACTTTGCCCTTGCTTCCGAAAAAATTCGTATTGTTCGCCAACCAATAAATATCCATAAAGCATCGAAAACAATAAATCAACGTTATGCCAAACAAGCAAGAGTTTTAGTAATTTTAGGTGATGATACTGGCTTAGATTTTAAACTAGGAAAGGCAGCTATATACAAATATTTTCGTAAGGAACAAGTTAAATTTATTATCTGGCAAGTTGGTAAAGATATTGCAAAATTAAAAACAGATATTATCAATGCGCTATCTTCAGAAAGTGGTTGGGATATCTTATTTTTTGCTGGTCATAGTAATGAAACTAATTTGACAGGTGGAGAAATCGCTATTGCCCCCAACGTGGCTTTATCAATTAGTGAATTAGCGCCTTATCTAACTACTGCTATAGAAAAGGGATTGCAATTTGCTCTGTTTAATTCTTGTAAGGGGTTGAGTATTGCCAATACTTTAATTGATTTGGGTTTAAGTCAAGTAGCGGTGATGCGAGAACCTATTCACAATAGTGTTGCAGAAGAATTTCTAGTACGATTTTTACAAGCTTTAGCTGAATACAAGGATGTTCATGAAGCGTTGTTAATAGCTTGTAAGTATTTCAAAACAGAAAAAAATCTCACTTATCCCGGTGCTTATCTCATTCCTTCTTTATTTCGGCATCCTAATGCCGAATTATTTTGCCTCAAACCATTTGGACTGAAGTCAATTTTCAAACGTTTGCAACCAACTCGTACTGAGGCGATCGCACTCTCCACCTTACTATTCATCAGTTTACAACTCCCTGTACAGCAATATTTATTGGAAAGGCGGGTGTTGATACAATCTATCTATCGTCAGGTTACACGACAAGTTGAACCTGTGACAAGTCCACCAGTGTTGTTGGTGCAAATAAATAATGAGTCTATCCGAAGGGCAGGAATTTTTAACCCCAAACCGATGGATCGCAAGTATCTAGCGCAGTTAGTGGATAAACTCAAGACAATGCAAGCGCGGGTAGTAGGTATTGATTATCTCCTAGATCGACCCCAAAGAGAAAGCGATCGCATTCTTGCCAACTCTATCCAAGCTGCTGTAAATTCTTCATCAAACCCCACATTGTTTGTTTTTGCCATAAATCATGCTGAAAACGGCGAATGGCTAAAAGTATCGCCTGATATTGCTAGTTCTAACTGGAGCTTGCAAGGTGAGATGAATATTTTACCTTATTATATGCAACTATTATCTCCATCAAATTCTAATTCGGAGCCTTGGTACTTCTCAAGTTTACTAGCTATATCTCTACAGTTGCAGCAAATTACCGATACGCCACAACCGCAACTAAACAGTCAGAAAGACTTCTTCCAACAGATTAATACTGATTTTAGCCGTCATCAAGAAAAATATAAGAAAACTATTTTGACATCAGAGCGAGCGCATTTGCAATTCATGACAGCTTTGAGTTATTGGTTCGAGCAAATGTGGTTCCACCCAATCATTGATTTTTCTATTCCCCCGAATCAAGTATACACTTCTATCCCCGCTTGGAAACTACTTGAAAATCAAGATGCTTCTCAGAATTTACAACATAAAATTGTCATTATTGCACCAGAGGGATATGAGGAAGCTGGTATTTTAAAAAACAAGGAAGATAGTTTCAATTTACCAATGGCTGTCGATTATTGGCGACATCAGGAAGAACCTGTTAATGAAAGTAGTATCTTTACTGGTGGTGAAACTCATGCGTATATGGTGCATCATTACTTAAATCAGAGATTGGTTGTACCAATTCCAGATTTTTGGATGGTTGGACTAGCAATACTGCTGGGAAAAATTTTGTACTTATCAAGAATTTTCAATCAGCCAAATCGTTGGAGATTGCTCATTGTCTTTACGGTGATGACAGGAATTTATGGAATAGTCAGCTTACAAATTTACATTTCATCAACTGCAATTATTTTACCTTGGTTGTTACCATCTGTCACTTTGTGGTTATATATTTTATCAGCCTTTTTCAGGAGAGCAACTAATGAATAAATGGATAGTATCTGCCATCTTGTTCTCAGTTGCAGGTATCAGCGTACCTGCTTTGTCTAATCAACCAGTTAATACTAATAAAACTCCAACACGCCAAAGCTTTTCGTGGGCGAAATTTTCGGAAATTATCTTTAGTAAGAAACCACCAATTAAACCACGCACAGGAGGTTCTCGTCCTACTCAAGTATCTTGTATGATTTCCCCAGAAAAATCAGATGTAACTACAATTGTTTGGAGCGAGCGCCCACTATTTATTTGGCAAGGTTCCGTACAAAAAATAGCAGTGCGTCCAGAAGGGAGTGAACAAGACTTGTGGAGTCAACCTGTGACAGGAAGACAAAGTATAAATTATACAGGAAAAGCGCTGCAACCAGGTCAAACTTATGAGTGGATAGTGAACTCATCTATGTTCGTTCCGTTTCAGGTGATGGAGGCGCAACAACGCGATCGCATTACCTCGGAATTGAAGACTCTGGAAAATCAACTCAAAGCAAAAGGAGTTGATACTGAGGCGATCGCTCTTGCTAAAGCCAATTACTTCGCTGAAAATCAATTGTGGTCAGATGCGTTGCAACAAGCTTATTCTGTGCAAAAACCGTCTCCAGAGTTGGATCGGATTCGCAAAGATATTCCCAATCAGCTATGTAATGCACGCCCATTAGTGCGTAATAATTCCACAAGCCCTTAATACCATTAGCGATATTCAATCTAGTCCTTTCTGAGATTTATTAAAATGGAGTCCAATCCCCAGAAGCAACAAAGCTAGCCCAATAATTTGGATGCTGGTATTTTGATGTCGCCAGCATCTCCAATTGTGCTTCCCTCAATGCTTCATGTCTGCCCTTGCCTGCTTTCAAT
>NZ_JBAHYJ020000138.1:0-25969 GCF_036697665.2 Scytonema sp. PRP1
ACTCCTTGCGTTTTAAAACGCTACGAATTAATGCAAAGCTGTACTAAGCTGCTTTTAAGCAAAACGCCTAGTTGCTTGTGATTTTCTTCAATTCACATCCGCCGCCTTCTGTGCAACGGTTCTTTGCGACTACTTCATGTCAGTTATTTCGTTTGAAGCGTGTTGAGGTTTGATACTAGCTACATCATAGCAGCAATGGATTCCAGAGAAGGGTCATTTATTTCGGGCAAAACATTGCCGCAAACACAAAGGAACGCGGCTTTTTGTTGAGATAAGTTGTTAGAAAACCTTCTAACTATTGGTTGCTCATGAGCAAACCAGCCGAGTTGTGCTTGATAATTTGTTTGATACTTTATGTGTTTGATAATTTATCAATCACAATCCGTCGCCTTCTGTGCAACGGTTTTTTGCTACTACTTCATGTCGGCTATATTTGAGGCGTGTTGAGGTCTGACATTAGCTACATCATAGCAGCAAAGAATTCCAGAAAGCTGCTTTAAAATGACAAAGATTTTGTGAAGTTTCCCAGAATACCTAAAGAATTTGTGCAGATAAAAATGGTTATGCTTATCATGTTTTTTTGGTCAGTAGTTATACACAAAAAGTATGTCAACAACGATCAACCCTAATCCCAATCCCATTCTCAAAGATGCGGCGAACATAATCGATTTCAATAACGATGGGAAGAGTGATCTCTTCTGGCGCAATAAAAACACAGGAGAGAACGCTATTTGGTTGATGAATGGTACGACATTAAACTACGATACTTCTACGGCTTTTGTGGCAAGCCTTGCCAGAGACTGGGATTACAGTATTGGCGATTTCAACGGTGATGGCAAGACTGATCTGTTCTGGCGCAATTCTGACACAGGAGAGAACGCCATTTGGCTAATAGATGGCACTAACTCTACCCCTGCGCCTGTGCAAACTCTTGCCAAAGAATGGAACTTCAGCATTGCCGATTTGAATGGCGATGGCAAGACTGATCTGTTCTGGCGCAATTCTGACACAGGTGAGAATAGCGTTTGGTTGGTCGATGGCACCAACGTAACCACTCAAGCCCGTGTACAGAGTCTTTCCAAAGACTGGGATTATAGGATTGCTGATTTCAATGGCGATCGCAAGGCTGATATCTTGTGGCGCAATGATTTAACAGGAGAAAATACTGTTTGGTTGAACAATGGCAATGGCTTCAATCCAACTCCTTTGACGTCCGTTGCTGGCAAAGATTGGGATGTTGAGATTGCCGACTTCGATAAGAATGGCAAAACCGATCTGTTCTGGCGCAATTCTGACACAGGTGAGAATGCCGTTTGGTTGATGGATGGTACCACCTTAACCAAGTCAGATTTTCTACCAACTGTTGCCAAACCCTGGGATTACAGTATTGGCGACTTCAATGGTGATGGCAAGACCGACCTGTTCTGGCGCAATTCTGACACAGGACAAAATGCCGTTTGGTTGATGGATGGTACCACCTCAACAAATCGAGAGTTTCTACCAACTGTTGCCTCCTGGGATGCTGGCGTTGCCGACTTCAATAATGATGGCAAAACCGACCTGTTCTGGCGCAATGAAAACACAGGTGAGAATGCCGTTTGGTTGATGAATGGCACGAGTTCCACCGAAACAGCTTTTCTGGTGACACTTCCTGCGCCGTGGTCCGTTGTCTAAGATTGAATCGTGAGTGGTGACTTCACCGAGGATAATGCTTTACCAAAAACTCAAGAGCCTCAGTTTTGTTGCAAATCACCCTATCCAACGTAGCAGCAAGTAAATCATCAAGCATCTGTCGATACTGCGGTCCTGGTTTGTAGCCAATTTGTTGTAGATCATTGCCATTTAAAATAGGCTGCACGTTACGCCAGATAGTTAAATATTGCCAAATCTTGCGCCTAATGACTCGTGGGCTTTGCACGGCAATTAAAATTAGCATTGGCACATCGTATTGCCGCAGCAACTGCACCACCTGACTGGGAGGAATTTTTTCCTCAAACGCTATACCTCCTCCCCTCTGTGCTTCTACAAAGGGGGACGAGATCATTTTGTTGACTTTTTCTTGCTCTTGTGCTATTATTTCTAGCCTAGCAATGCTATCGTCTGGCAATTGCAAATTTCTTGCCACACGCGCTCGGTATTCTGGTACTAAGTGGGCTATTAAAGCTTCCAGGCGCATTTGCCAGTGGATGAGGGTTTGCTGCAAATCAAACCGCCGCAAACAGCGTTCTAACAAACGCAATTGCCGTAGAAGTTCCTCATCTAGCTTGAGGGTCGGATGAATGCACTGTAACGCCCCTAAGTCTGCAAGTAATAGCAAAGCAGGCTTCCAATAAGGAGCTTCCAGGATATGCTTCAATTCTGCTTTCAGTCGAGTTTGCAGTGCGGGAGTTCTGCTATTTTCTCGGGTAGTGCGATCGTAAACGCCGCTGTTGATTGCATAGCGGATATACTCTTCTGTTTGAGCCTCTAACTGAAATCCCAGTCGCACTGCAAAGCGTACGCCGCGATAGATGCGGGTGGGATCTTCGATAAAACTGTTAGCGTGTAACACTCGAATTTGTTTTGCCTGTAAATCCACCAACCCGCCAAAAAAGTCGAGTAATTCACCAGCACGGGGGGCGTCAGCCGCAGTGCCATTGCATTGATGGTAAAATCTCGGCGATACAGATCTTGACGAATCGAACTCGCCTCAACTTCAGGATTTGCCGCAGGATAAGGATAAAATTCTGTTCTGGCAGTCGCAATATCAACCCACAAAGAATCTAATTCTGGATCTTTGTGCCACAGCAAAGCCGCAGTTTGAAAAGCGCCATGAATTTCTAGACGTGCGCTTGCGTAAATTTGCTGTAGTGCCTTTGCTAATTCTACACCTGCACCCACATCAGCAGATTTGTGAAAGCCATCAACCACTAGGTCAATATCTTTGATCAGCAAAGTGCCTGAGGCTTCTTCAGCAAGTAACAAGTCGCGTACTGCTCCCCCGACAAGGTAAAGATGCCAACCGCGTTTTTCTGCCTCTAGTGATGCTTTAGTCAACAATTGCCACAACTGAGGCGCAAGCCGCGAATGTAATTCAGTCCTGAGCCTTGAGTCCTGATTTCTGAGTGCTGGTTTAGACTCCTGTAGAGACGCGCCATGGCGCGTCTCTACACTTTCTTGATGTAATTCCCGCAAAACATCAGTACGGGTGACAAATCCCACCAACTGCTCATGATCTAATACTGGTAGGCGTCCGATATCGTATGTCACCATTAGCGACTCGATTTCTGGCAATGTGGTATCTGGGGTAATTGTCTTCATATTGACTGTCATGTAGCCCTTGACGGGAGCATGACTAAAGCCGTGATGCAGGGCAATATCTAAATCCCTTCGCGAAATAATACCTACTAGTTCCCCTTCGGCATCAACGACACACAAACCCGAGTGTCCGTAGCGCAACAAAGTGCGCTGTGCTTCGGCAATTGTGGTTTCTGGACGAATGGTGCGCACAGGAGAAGACATCAAGTCTCTGGCGGTAGGCGGGTGGGGAATTGCCGCTTTTATTCCCTCAAGCAGTTGGTTTAATATTTCCTCGGCGTTTATGCCTCGCAAGTTGAGCGCAGCGGCTTGGGAATGTCCACCGCCACCAAGTGGTTGGAATAATTCGTTAAGATTGATGCTTTGAATTTGCGCTCTGCCAATCACGATTAAGCGTGATTCACCTTCGGAGAGAGGATATTCATTCAAAAGCAGTAAGGCATCTATTTCTGTTAACTCTACCAACTGCGAGGCGAGACTCGATAACCCTGGCACAAAATTATCTGTTTTCAGAGTCACCCAAGCAATTTTATATCCCCCAATGCATATAGTTTGTAGTTTTTCCAGCGCTACCTTTAAGAGCTGTTGCAACTGGGGAGACAAACCAGGGTCAACGTACTGACTCACAACTGACAAACTTGCCCCTTGTTGCATCAACCAAGCCAAGGCTAAGGCATCTTGTGGTGTAGCATAGTCAAATGTCAGAGAACCAGTATCCACATGGATACCCAAAGCCATGACGGTTGCTTCTGCACTTGTGAGGGAAATTTGTTGTTTTTGCAATTGCTCGACGATCAGAGTTGTCGTGGCTCCAACCGGGGAAATGTGTACTTTTGTAGCGGGAATATCCCCAAGTTGTTCTTGGTGATGGTCATAAATGATAATTTCTTTAATGTGGGGTAAATCTAACCATTCGGCTGCTTTACCTAGGCGATCGCGCTGTTGCGTATCCACCACAATTAAAGAACGAATTTCCTTGGGATTGACCGAACGCCGTTCAATCAACTGATACTCATCCCGATGTAACGCCAAAAAATCTCTTACGGGTGGATGAGAACCACCACTTAGCACAATCTTACTTCCAGGTAACAGGCGTGACAGCCCGACAGCTGCTCCTAACGAGTCAAAATCAGCTGTTGTATGGCACAGAATTAAGTCCATAGTCATTAATCATTGGTCATTGGTGAGTTTAGTGCTGTGCCTCCGTATTCCCAGTAGTTGGGGCGATGGCGTCTCCCACAAAGCAATTTGTGTAGCTCACTTCGTTCAAGGATGAACAATCCCCTGCTTCCCCTAGGAGTGATAAATACTCCCCGCGATTCGATTGCTGGGGAGAACGTCAATAAAGTGTGCCAATTTTCTGCTAGCTTAACAAATAAGGAAAAACTGTCAGTGTTGACCTGTACAATATTCTATCTTTAGTAACTAGTTTGCTGTTTTGGGAGAAGGGAAGATGACAATTGTATTTCAAGTTGCTTTATTAGCTCTAGTTGCGCTGTCTTTTGTCCTAGTGGTTGGCGTCCCTGTTGCCTATGCCACTCCGCAAAACTGGAATGAATCTAAAAGGCTGCTGTGGATTGGCTCAGGAGCTTGGATTGGTTTAGTGTTTTTAGTCGGTGCATTAAGCTTTTTCGTAGTCTAAACGACTACTTGTTTGATAGCCCTGGCAAATACCATAAAAACTCACGAACACCAAAGACGCGGCGACACGCAGGCTTAGGGATTTTTTCCCTGTCTACGTCGCCGCGTTTTCCTAAGCTTTCGTGTCTGTTGATTCTCCTGCTTCTATATTTTTTCGAGAACAAATGTATATTGGCAAGAAGTATAGATGATTTAGAGGCAGTTATGGCAGTTTTCGAGGGAACTTTTACTCAGACAGAACCTTTGCGGTTTGCAGTGGTTATTGGTCGATTCAATGACCTCGTCACCACCAAGCTGCTGGAAGGGTGCCAAGATTGCTTGAAACGCCACGGTGTTGATGTCAATCCTCACGGCTCTCAAGTAGACTATGTTTGGGTTCCAGGCAGTTTTGAAGTTCCAGTTGTGGCTCGCCAAGTAGCGCTTTCTGGTCGTTATGATGCAGTCATTTGTCTGGGAGCTGTTATCCGAGGGCAAACGCCTCATTTTGATTATGTCTCTTCTGAGGTCGCCAAGGGTGTTGCTGCTGCTGCTTTTCAAACAGGTGTACCTGTGATTTTCGGCATTTTGACAACAGATACTATGCAGCAAGCTTTAGAACGAGCAGGCATTAAAAGCAATCTTGGCTGGGAGTACGCCATGAGTGCTTTGGAAATGGCTAGCCTCATGCGACAATTGCGTTCTAACCTCCAAGAACCCTTTTCTGGAAATTCTCTTTCGCCAGCATCCCTCAAAAGTGCCAGCATAGGAGAATTGCCAGCAGAATAGTTATTTGTAAAAGGGACTGGAGTTTGGGGATTAGGGATTGGGTACAAAGCGCGAAAAATTATGTCCGGGGCAATAAAGACCTAGACATATTTTGGAGCATTTCCCCCCAACAACCGTCCCCAGTATCCAACACTCGGTCTTCGGCATTCCTCTGCCACCAACGCGTGTACGTATGGTGGGGAGGACAGTGACCTCACCAGTTGAAGAAGTCAGAAGCCAGAATTCAGAATTCAGCTTGGGGAAAAAGCAACAGTGATGTTCATTTTTTCTCTTAACTCCTTTTTTGGTCATCCTTCAGGTGCATAGAATTCTTAAAGCGAGTTCTGGCTCCTGACTTCTGACTAGTTATGCAGGTCATGAGTCCTTTGTCCGATAACTCATGACAAAGGACTCACGGCAAATAACAAAAAAAGGTGTTGACAAACCATGAATTATCTGACATATTAAATATACGTTGAGTATTGCGGGTATAGCTCAGTGGTAGAGCGTCACCTTGCCAAGGTGAATGTCGCGCGTTCGAATCGCGTTACCCGCTTGTAAAGGATAAAAAAAAGTGATGAAATATTTTGTAAAGAAGTGACGTTATTAGGCGCACGAAATTACAAAAATGAGAATTCATCATTCATAATAATATTTAAGTGTAGCTAACGAGTTTTTTGTAAGATGCACTACAGTTAATTCAGGGTGACGAAACTAAAGAATGAAGTAGAAAGGCTAAAAATCAAAAGTTTTTTGATTTGAGAGTACAGACTTCAAACTTAAAATGACACAATAATTTCAAAACCTTTGAGTGCCAAATTTGTTTTGCCACTCAATTTAGAAAAAATATGTCCAAAGGCAATGAGCAACCCAAACTGACTAATGTTATAAAGAAAGGTCATGGGAGGGTAGCCAGCCCGAAAGACATAGATGAAAGGATGCTATCCTCACTAACTTAGGACAAACACGCTCAAGTTAAAAGTTCGCTTGTGCAACCTCAAAAAGCAGACAAAATTGACTTCAATAGCGAATACCCGTGTCCCTGTCGTCGTCGGGGGCGGTTAATTCCGATTACACTGACAGAAGCATTTGGTTGCGATCGCTGTCAGCAAATCTTCGTGGTGGAAGATAATGGTCATGTACTGGAGCAGCTTTCTACCACCTATCCCTACAAGCGAGCTTGGCGCTGGACAGGGAGTATTTGGCAAGTTGTCCATCCTCGGTTAGGAGAAAGCTATTTGCCCGTAGCGCTTGGCATTATTTTCGTGCTAGTGATTATATGGTTACCATTGGCACTACGATTGGCAAATGGATATAGCATTATTGCTTGGGCAATGGTAGCTGTGCTGTTGGCAATTCTGCCAGCACTCATGGTCTGGCTTACCTACCGACGATAACGATGCGGACAGTCGATGCTTTTGATGTAAACCCAGAACCAATTGCCAGCGCAAAACGCGCTCATCACGCTGCGCTCAAGTTGGGAACCACAAAAGGAGCAGACAGAAGTCGCGCCGTGTTGGCAATGGCACAGGCGATAACACGGTCATTTGACGACATTCTAGAAGCAAATACCTTGGATCTAGAAGCAAGTCGGGAAATGGCCGTGCCAGATTTAATTCTGGATTGGCTGAAGTTGACTCCAAAACGGCTGGAGATGGCAGTAGACATTTTGCAACGGCTGGGGGAATTATCAGATCCACTGCGCCGAGTCAGACACGGTGACTATCAACTAGATGACTCTCAGACTTATACGCAGTTAATGCCTTTGGGTGTGATTGCGTTTATTTATGAGGCGTTTCCAGAGTTGGGAGCGATCGCAGCAGGGTTGTGCATCAAAACCGGCAACAGTCTCATCCTTAAAGGGAGTACTGAAGCCAGTCATTCTAACGCGGCGATCGCTAACGCACTTCTGAGTGCGGTGACTGAAGTGGGTTTACCAGCAGGTTGTTTACAGCTGATAACAGAAGAACATGGAACTTCGATTCGGGACATAGTGACACAAGACCAATGCTTGAATTTAGTCATTCCCTACGGACGTTCAAGCTTGATACAGCAGGTAGTGCGTCACTCCACTTCCCCAGTTCTCAAATCAGCTATAGGCAACTGTTACCTTTACTGGTCGCCAAATGGCAGTTTAGAAATGGTGCGGTGGCTGATTATAGATAGCCATCAAAGCGAACCAGATCCGGTGAACGCAATAGAAAAAGTCTTGATCCACCGACAAGCCTTGCCATCATCCTTAACGACATTGTGGAATAGCTTAAAGGAAAAAGGCTTTGAAATAAAGGGAGATGCCGAACTCCTAGAAGCCTTTCCTCAGTTACAGCTTGCTAAGGATGGAGAGTGGCAAAGCGCTTATTTAACCAAGACAGTCGCTTTTAAATTGGTAGATAGTCTAGAGGCTGCCATTTCCTGGATTAATCGGTATAGCAGTGGTCATGCCGACTGCATTGTCACCGAATCTTACCAGGAAAGTCGGCAGTTTGCCTTAGGAGTGAACAGCGCCTCTAGCTACATCAACGCTTCCCCACGTTTTTCCCGCAACCCGTCACGAGGAGAGTCAGTATTTCTAGGAATGTCTAATCAAAAAGGTCATAGACGCGGATTGATTAGCCTAGAAAGCCTGACGACTGTCAAGCATATTGTCCAGGGAAATGGGCGGTTTTAAAAGTTAGGAGTTGTGATGCGCCATGTGTAGAGACGTAGCCCTCCGGATATGCCTTCGGCACGCTACGCGTTCGCCTGGCGTGCGCTTTGCGCTTACGCCAGTCGCCTGCGGCGGGAAACCCTCCCGCAGCGCTGGACTCACATGCTACGTCTCTACATTTTAGGTTCCGGTTCCTATTCGTCTTTTGCTAATTTCTTGTGGGATGTGTAGTAAACCTTGCCTCCGGTATCTGGTACAAAATGACAGTTATTGGACGAACGCCATAATGACGTCAAAATTGGTTCATCAGATTTGCGGAAATACTCACCCATAATCGGTTTAATCGCCTCAGTTGCCTTCTTCAAATTGTAGTGAGGGATGTTCAGAAATATATGGTGAGCTACATGAGTACCGATATCATGATGGATGTGATTGATAAAACCGTAATCGCGGTCAATGCTAGAAATAGCACCTTTCAAGAAAGTCCAATCTTCCCCACGATACCAGGGAATATCGGCTTCAGTATGATGCAAAAACGTGACCAAGTCTAGCCAAATGACAAATACAAGATAGGGTCCAACGTAGTATTTCAACAACCACATCCAACCCCATTGATAGGTAAGGAAACCCAGGAAAGCTACCATTAAAGTCCAGAGTGTCGTGCTGGTGATAACATCCCATTTTTCAGAGGGTTTGAAAAGTCGGCTGCTAGGTAAAAAGTGAGAGCCTCGTTTATTAGGAGAACCCGTAAACAAATACACGGGATAAGCCAATAAAAACAAGTAATTTCGACCTATATTATGCACCCAATTCACGCCTTTGTACTCTGACTCAGTTGCTGGATACCAGCTTTCATCATTATCGAGGCTACCAGTATTTTTGTGGTGGGTTCTATGGCTAATTCGCCAACCGTGGTAAGGAACAAGTATCGGTGTGTGGGAAAGATGTCCAATCAAATCATTAAGCCATTTCTTCTTAGAAAAAGATTGGTGTCCGCAGTCATGTCCGACGACAAATAAAGCCCAAAACATCGTTCCTTGCGTGACCCAGAAAATTGGCCAGAAAAACCAAGAATCTAGGTAATGAGCAACTGCATAAAGCAGAGCGATAATCAGGATGTCACGAAAAAAATAGAACAGTGATTTCCCCACTTTGGGCTGAAAGCATTCAGGTGGAATTGCAGCTTTTAAATCTTGAAGAGTGAAGGGCAGCTTGGTTTTATCCTCAAATGATTCAAAACCATGAGGATTGTTTGATTTGATTGTATTTGATTGCACTTGATTCTGTGATTGGAATATGAAACGGGTGTTAAAGTTTTTTAGGCAAGGTAATGTAACCTCTGCAATGCCTAAATCTTTGCAGAAGGCTAGTATCTGGCAATTTCCTTAAGTTGTTGGGCGTCCAAATTGCACATTTTTTGTTAACGGTGACTCGGGACTCGGAACTCGGGACTTGGAACTCCGGAACAGTCTGCAAGAGTCCCCAATCCCTAATCCACAGACACGAGAAAAAACGCGCTCTAGTACACAGGACACGGAAATAAAGCTACCCTTCGGGTATGCGCAAAGCGCACGCAATCATGCGTTCACGTAGTGTGCGCTTGCGCTTACAGCAGTCGCCTGCTGTCGGTAAACCCTACCAAGAGCGCTGCTGAACCATTCACTCATCAGCAAAAACCTTGTGATGTAAGCTTTTTGAATGCCTGAATTTAGAATGCCTGAATTCCGCGCCTGCAGTACTAGTGACTTGATGAGCATAAGTTGCCCTCATGGTAAAGCTTTAAGGAAGCAGTATTTATCGCCCTGCGTAATAGTCTTTAAAAGACTGATAGCTACTATCGGTTGTGTACAGGTGACACTGATCTGTAATTCGCTTGATTAAAGACCAAGAAAACCGACATTCATCATGCAGATACGCTCCCCAATTTTCTTTTATACTGCCATAAGCCATCCGCAAATTATAAGAAGGAATGGCAGTGGAAATGTGATGGGGAACGTGGACATTGATATCGTGGCAAAAGATTTCTACCCAACGGGGGTAGTCGCAATGAACCGTACCATATAGCTGGGCTAGAGCCTGGTTCCACTTGGATTCTGCCAGAAAAGGAACGTCTGGAGCAGTATGGTGAACCAACGTAAAGGTACTCATCCAAAAATGGTAAACCAGCCACGGAAGTAGCCAAAATTTCACAAATCCCCAAATCCCCGTTGTGGCGATGAGAATTGGGAAAGCGATCGCGGCAAATAGAACAACCACAGCTACAGAAAACTTCACGCTGGATTGGTCTTTTTCTCGGAACCTAGACCAATCAAAGTGCAAAATTCCACAATGAACGATTGAGCCTATCCACCACAATTTATAGCGCAGAAATAGCTCGAAGCCCCACTGCGGGATTTTTCCACAATTTTCAAAAAGTTCTATGGTGATTGGGTGCCAAGCGTTGTCCTCATGCAGCTTATTAGTGTGAGTGTGGTGATAATTGTGCTGAATGCGCCAACTGTGGAACGGATAAACCAACGGCATCATCATCAAATGCCCCACTAAATCATTTACCCAGCGACGCTTGGCAAATGAACGATGAGCACAATCATGCCCGATGACAAAAAAACCGGTCAAAGCAGTGCCAGTAAAAATCCATGCCAAGGGTAGGAGAAACCAAGGAGCAATGGTGAGACTGAAGTAGCCCAACCCAACCATCAAGACACTGAGTACCACTTTTGTCCAAGCTTTGCGGCGATCCTGCTCAAAACATTCTTTTGGCAGGCTTTTGATAATATCTTTTAGCTTAAAGTCCGAGTTGCCAAAGTCATAACCTGACTTCTGGCTGTTGATTGTTGATGTAGTCATGAATACCTGAAAAGACAACAAACCTCACTACCAAATCACTAAACTAAGTGGCTGTCGCAAAGTTTTGTAACATTCGCGTTTTGGATTATAGCAATCTAATGCACCCCAGCGCACCCGCAATAAACCCCCGCTAATGCTTAAGCAGTAGTCCAGAAGCTGCGGGGGAGAGTAAGCAATTCAAAATACCCTTTGGGAAGCTGCCCTCCGGGCGTTTAGATCGAAAATTGGATAAGATAAGGATTGCTAACTACTGACCGCTTACTACTTTTCTGGGGCAAGCTTCACATTCGTAGCCAGCCCAAGTACTTGTAGCAATTGAATAGTCATCCAAGTGAGGTCGAATTCCCACCATTTTAACCCATGACGAGCTGAGTACTGAAATGCATGGTGATTATTGTGCCACCCTTCACCATACGTGAGTAATGCCACCCACCAGCAGTTTGTGGAGCGATCGCCTGATTCATAAGTCCGATAACCGAATTTATGAGTAGCACTGTTGACAAACCAGGTGCAATGCCAAACAAATATCAAGCGAACAAAAATCCCCCATACTACAAAAGACCAGCCACCTAGCAACAACAGTACTACACCCAGGGCGACCTGGATGAAAACCATATTTTTCTGCAAAAACTGATAAACTGGGTCGTCGGCAATGTCTTTAGTAAAGCGAGGAACTTCCGCGAAAGCAGGTGAATGATGAAGCATCCAACCCATGTGACTCCACCAAAAGCCCTGGTTAGAATCATGGGGATCTAACTCTTGATCAGAATGCAAATGGTGTATCCGGTGCATTCCTATCCAATCGATTGGTCCTCCTTGGCAGGCGAGTGTCCCGCAAAAAACGAGAAAATACTCTAGCCACTTGGGAGTTTGAAAACTGCGGTGGGTGACAAGGCGGTGAAAACCTAGGGTAATACCCAAACCACCAGTTATCCAGTAAAGCAACAAACATACGCCGACTGCTTTCCAGCTAAAGAACGCCGGAAACAAAGCCAACAAAGCGCCGATGTGTAAAGGAACGAAAAATGCGATGTGAAACCAATTAAATTGGGGTTTGGTTGATGTAGCAATTGTCATGCAGTAACCTGAATAGGAATTGTTCAGACTCATCTGCGCGATTTAAAAATCCGCAAATCTTAAGTTTTTGTGAAAGAGGAACTAATGGACAGCTTGGAGCAGATGCATGAAGCAGAACAGGCACTGTTACAGATTTTTTCTGGAATTGACGCTCAGGTCAAGCAAAATGTTCAACGAGTATTAAATGCCTTTCGCCATCAAAGAGTCGGCGCACACCATTTTACAGGTGTTACAGGATACGGACACGACGACTTAGGGCGAGAAACTTTAGATAAACTTTTTGCGGAGGTGGTGGGCGCTGAGGCGGCTGCTGTACGAGTGCAGTTTGTTTCCGGAACCCACGCGATCGCTTGTGCTTTATTTGGTGTTCTCCGTCCTGGTGATGAAATGCTAGCGGTGGTAGGCGCACCGTACGATACCCTTGAAGAAGTTATTGGATTACGAGGTCAAAATCAAGGCTCACTAAATGAGTTTGACATTCATTACCGACAATTAGATCTTACTCCAGAAGGAACCATAAATTGGCAAGCTTTAAGCCATGCGGTGGAGGAAAAAACTCGTTTAGTACTCATTCAGCGTTCCTGTGGCTATTTTTGGCGTCCTAGCCTATCTATAGCGGAAATTGAAAAAATTATCCACTTAGTCAAACAGCAAAACCCCAACACTATCTGCTTTGTCGATAACTGCTATGGCGAATTCATTGAAACCCAGGAACCCACTCACGTTGGTGCTGATTTAATCGCTGGATCCTTGATTAAAAACCCTGGTGGTACGATTGTCACTGCTGGTGGTTATGTCGCCGGTCGCGCTGACTTGGTAGAAGCCGCAGCTTGTCGCCTCACCGCGCCAGGAATTGGTAGTTATGGCGGTGCGACTTTTGACCAAAACCGCCTGCTGTTCCAAGGGCTGTTTCTGGCGCCGCAAATGGTAGGAGAAGCGATGAAGGGGACTCACCTTACTGGTTATGTATTTGACAAACTGGGTTATCCAGTCAATCCAGCACCGTTGCTTCCACGTCGGGATGTCATTCAAGCAATTAAACTGGGTTCTGCTCAAAAACTCATTGCCTTTTGTCGGGCAATTCAACAGCATTCACCCATCGGTTCGTACCTCGATCCCATTCCAGATGAAATGCCAGGTTATGAAAGTAAGGTAGTTATGGCTGGCGGGACATTTATTGAGGGGAGCACCTCGGAATTTTCCGCAGATGGTCCCTTGCGCGAACCTTACGTTGTTTATTGCCAAGGTGGAACCCATTGGACTCATGTAGCGATCGCCTTGCAAGCAGCAATAGAAGCTGTGGGACCTGCCTAGTCGCTTTGCTCCAATTGACGCATTCAAGATATGCCCTACGGGCACGCTACGCGAACAGAATTCAAAATTATAATTATGTTTTTTGTATGTTTTTTGAATTTTTAATTTTGAATTCCCCCAAACGGGGGTTGGCGTTCAATAGCATCTCTTGTGGTTTTGTAAGCTTCAATAAAAGTTCGGAAGGATTCTTGAGAAATTTCTTCTAAAATCAGTTTTTCGGCGACTTCTTTAAGAATTTTATCTATTTTTTGTTGAAGTAAATCCTTACTTTGTTTGCTATCACGCAGCAGTTCAACAACAGCCTTGATATAGGTTGCAGAAACTTCTCTTTGCTTGTGTTCTATTTGTTGCTGAGCAAGTTGTCCTTCACGCTCAATCGCTTCCCGAGTCGTTTTGTAAGCTTCGTTAAAAGTTCGGAATGACTCCTGGGAAATTTTCTCATAAATGAGAGAATCGGCGGCTTTTCTAAAAACATCATCGAGTTGCTTTTGCCTATCTTCAAGATTGCCTTGACTGGCATTCATTAAATTAATAGCTCTAGCAATATATTCATCAGCCTCATTCTTTCTACTACTTTCCATCCAAAGCTTCAGTTGCCGAATCCAGGAAAATGCTAGTAGGATAACTGTTAAAATTAAAGCTAAAAAGTCGGCATTTTCTTGCACAAAAGAGGGTTGATCTCGTTCATAAAAAGCAACTGCACCTGGATGAATCGGAGGGATACTACCACCTGTATCGCTTGGACGGTCGATACTAGCAATCAAAGGTTTAACCTCAGAATGCTTTTGAGAAATGGCATTGGCTATTTCTTGACGATGCTCAAATATGACGCGAGTTATTTCTTGGATAATACTTTTATCTACTGTATCTCTTGCTACTAAAATTCTTGAAACTGCGACTGTTGGTAAGTCTTCGTCAGGTACGGCGAGATTGCCTTTGTATGCTCCTTGAGGAATTTCAGTGCTTTCAAAAGCAGGATGTTGAATTTTCATTGCTTTCGCCTGTTGAATAGGCACCAATCTTCCACCGTACTCTTTAACAAGTGTAGAAATACCTTGGTTACCTATAGCGCGGACACGAAACAAAGCATCTGCTCTTTGAAATTTAAAATCTTCTTCCGCTTGCTTATCGTCGTAGTCTTGACTTTGATTTAAACCTGTAACTTTAATATCTAGTGTGTTTTTGTCTTCTTTAAGTAAACCGTAATGCCGTGCTACTTTTTCAAAAGACTTATATTGCCCGCCCTTAATAGGTAAAGCAACTGTCTTACCCCTGAGTTGAGAGAATTGCTTAATATTAGGGTCTCTCACAACTAACTGGAACAAATCTTTATACAAGACAGCTACGGTTCTGACTGAGGCGTGTGATCCTTTTGGCTTTGATGATTCCTCGTTATGAGCTGATACATCCATTTGCTCAGAAGCAACGTCTGCTTGAGCTGCTGCTAACTCTACACTACCTTCTTCCAATTTTTTTAGGCTGTCTGCTGTACCGCCAGTAGGTATGACTGTAATGTTAATATTCGACCTGCGTTCAACAACCTTTTGAATCGCTTCGCTGATAATATAGCTTTCTCCTTCCGGGTCCCCTGCTGCAAGAGTCAGGTGAGGTGCTGTCAAATAACCAACAACCCTCCAAGTGGTTATCGCAACTAAGCTTACGCTGGCAAACCCTAAGCAGATAAAGATGAATTTAGATATAGGATCAAGATTGCCAAAAAAGCTTGGGAAATTGACTTGAGGAGAAGCTTTCAATGCTGCCATAACTGTTAAATTTTAATCTTTGGCAGAGATTAATACACAACGAGTCTCCCCCAACAGTCCAATGTTCCATTGGGTAGCGTTGTATTTTAGCCAGATAAAAACAGTTATGGATACAAATCGTAATGACAGCATTCCAGAATTTTTACCAAACTTTTAGCAAAACACTGTATGTTGCCTATGGTAGAAGCGGTACCAGCATAAGATAATTTTGCGCAAAGACGCACTAGATGCAAAGGAATTGTTTACCTCTTTGCGCGAAACATTAGGGATTCATTATCCAATTTGTGGGGCGGGCAAGGATGCCCGCCGAGTTTATAGGACGGGCTAGAAGCCCATCCTACAAGAAAAGTTGGATATTTTTTAATTTGGAAGTCCCTTAAGCTTTGTTCCAAGGTCCCCAGATAGCAAAAGTGATTCCAGGGGTTTGGATATTCACAAACAACGTCTGACCATCTGGAGAGAAGCAAGCACCAGCAAACTCTCTGTCGTTAATCGCGTTACGAGCAAATTTGTAGAGTTCCCCTTTAGGAGTCACCCCGACAACAAATTGATCGTCATCACCATCTTCACAAAGGATCAGATCCCCAAAAGGAGCCACGACTATGTTATCGGGCATATCTAATATGCTTTTATCGTTTGGCTCGACAAAGAGTTCAATAGTGCCACCTTCTTGAGCATTTCTGCCAGGAATGTAACGCCAAACCTGACCACCACTGTTAGCGCCGCCACTTGTAGCACAGAAGTAAAACTCTCCGTTGCCGTACCATATTCCTTCGCCACGAGCAAATTGTGCGGCTCCTTTCTCAAAACCTTCTTTGCGTACGGTGTCTTTATCAGGATCGTAATCTTCAATACGAACCCACTCAGCCTCGAATGATTTACGTACAGGGAAATTGGTTTTGGTATTTACTTTAGGCATATCCTTAATTTTTAGAGCCTCAAGGATACCACCTGCCTGTAAGTTACCTGGTTGATTGGGGATGAAGCGATAGAAGAGACTATCTCCCTGGTCTTCTGTCTCATAGACAATTCCTGTTCTGGGGTCTATGGCAACAGCTTCGTGGTTGAACCGACCCATTTCTACTAAAGGTACAGGGTCAACAGTACCGTTTTTGGGTCTACGAAGTGCAGGAACTTCAAAATTATAACCGTGGCGCTTAGAAACTTTGTTCGGATTAGGTACGAAGATACCAGAATTTGCTGGCTGTTCTATCGTCTCAGGAGTCGTCTCTGGAGTAGAGGTGTTTTCTTCACAACTAATCCATGATCCCCAGGGAGTTGGACCACCAGCGCAGTTACGATAGGTTCCTGCTAGCGAAGCATAATCTCTAATGAGTTTGCGATCTGGACCAACGATTAATGTCGTTGTGCCACCCTTACAAAACTCGTCGTACCTATTGCCGATAACTTCTGTTGTGGAGTTTGGGCTAAGTTCGTGGTTGCGAACTAAGATAACAGAGCGATTTGGTCCAGCGAAAGCTGCCATCCCATCATGACCACCAGGCACAGAATTGCCATCACTCATGAAATCGCCTGTGCGCGAAAATGCTCGATATTGAAATCCGCGTGGTAAGTCTAACAAGCCATTGGGGTCGGGGATGAGAGGACCATAGGCATCAGTTGTTATCGCTGTCCCTTGCGCTCTCGCATAAAGACCCTTCAAAGCATCTCCAACAACAAGAGTTGCAGCAGTCGTGCCTGCAAGAGCAAAAAAACGTCTTCGTGAAAAAGCCATAGTCTCCTGATTTATTTGTATCTAAAGATAAGTAGATTTTGTGCAATACCTAGACCAAAATTAAGAAATATCTGTAGCGTTTCCATGCCTAAGCAGACTGTTTAATATGGTTTCCACCAAGTACATATTTCTCAAGTTTTTGCACAAAAATTTTCTATTTCCACACCGACGCACTTAACTAATCCATGAAGAGAATATACTTACAAAGTTAAGCTTAGTTAATCACAGTGTTAATTATGCTTTAAGAGGTATTTTTAAAATATAAATATCAATTTATATTTCTTTAATTGAAATAACTGCGAAGAGTGTGCGTGCGGTTTATAGAGCGTGAAAGTAAAATGTTAAAAATTGCATATATAGTGATAGCTTTTTGAGGCACTTTAATAAAGTAGGGTGAGCATTGCCCACCCTACTTAAACCAAATACGTATTGTCTTTAAATGAGAATAATTATAACTATTATTCTGGCAATTTATACTGTCCAACAATGCGCTTGGCAAACTCTGGAACGTGCGCTTCTAATTTCTCTGGGTGATTGCGCTTTACATAAAGATAATTGCGGGTGAAGTGAGAATCTATTGAAAAACGAGCGTACTCCAAACCTTTAGGACCAATTTTTTCGATAACCACACCCATCAATTTTGCTGCCCACATGGGAAGAGTCACACCTTTGTCGTAGGCGGGTATACTTTGTTGGACTGCTGCTTTGCGATCGCCCTTCGACATGACTGGCTGAGTTTCTATTTGGTCATTCACCAAGTCCAACATTTCCTTGCCTTGTTCATTTCTAACCACAATCCACTGCCAGCCAAAAGGTGCGCCCATATAACCAACAACCAAATCTGCCAGAGAATTGACGTAGTCAAAGCAACTCATGCAGGAGGGGGCAAACACATCTTTAAGTTGGTTAGTCTTTAATCCAAAGAAAGGCACCGTTTCGATTGATCCATCCTCGTGTTTGAAGTGAACCCGAAAGTCTTGCATGAATTCGTAATGCACGACTGTATCAGGCGATTTGCTGGTTGTTTCTAGGAATTTTTGCAGCCCAGCGCGGTTAACATTATCTACACACGGGGTACCCAAAACATACAGCTTTTCTAAGCCAAGTTGTTTTTCAACAGCTCGTAATGCCTGAATTTGACAACCAACACCAATCACCAACAACCGCTTTAGCCCGGATTTTTCCACCTGTTCCAACACCGAAAGGTTAGGCGAAAGAGTTGGTTTGTTTACTTTAGCTGCCAGTATTTCTTCTGCAGTACGAGCGATGACTGGCATGGGTTGAAAGCGGTCTTCTTTGGTATTTTGCACACAGACGACACCCTCAACAATGCCGCGATTCAGCATTTCGATGGCAATGGTACTCACAATACCAGTCCATTGGGCACCGGGAATTGGCTGCTTTTTCTGCGCCGCCATCATGTCTTGATGAACACCAAAGTATACCTCATCAGGGTTGTCTAAATCGCGCGATCGCGTGTGGGTTTGTTCTTCCAATTCACCTATCTGCTGATTAATAAAAGCGCAGGCTTCCTTGACATAGTGAATATAGTATGTATCGCAAAGCCCGCACTCGCTACAGAGTTCTTTTGCAGGGCGACGGCTATTGGGTTTCAGGGCTTTGGCTTTTTGGTGAGGAGACAGGGAGGTCATATTAAGGGCGATTTATTAACTAAGAACATAAGATATTCCAAAGCTTTACTTTACACAAACTTTAGAAGTATTAAGCAAGTGTTCATTGATTCTTAGGAAGCTGTAACAGTTCACTAGCCTAAACTAGCGGTGGTACAAATTGCTGTTTAAAAGCTTGACAGGCTAAAGGAAATATAGAGCTATGGAACAACTGTTTCACCGCATTAGCCAAATGGTTAAGGCTGAACTAAACCATATTAATCGTGAAATTGACACAGATAAATATAAAGATGCTACTGCTACAGCGTTTGCGGCGATAGGAGGCATAGCTGGTGCTTCTATTGGCAAAATAGGAATACTGGCAAAAGGTACTGGTTTTAGCGTTGGTGCTGTTCCCTTGACTGCTGCTGGTGCCTTAACTGGTCTTGGTTTGTATGAGGCTATCAGAGCAGTAGTAGAGGGGGATGCTTCGTCTGCTGGCGCAGCAGCAATTGGAGCAGCCGCAGGGGCTAGTGTTTCTGCTGCCATTGGCGGTGTAGGAGTAGCCGTAGGCGGAACAGCTTTTGGTGTTGGCATGGCTTCTATGGCAGCTGCTGGCTCTGTCGCTGGGCTTGGTATAGCTGCTTTGAATCGGCTGCTTCAAGAAGGAACTGACCCAGAAAAGCTGCTAGACTTGGCTGTTGAGGATATGCAGGAAGACTTGCTCAAGTTTCGTCAGGCTGTAGTCCCAGTGATAGCGGCTAAAAAACGCACTCTGCAACACTACGAACAAGCCCAAGCTGAAGAGAACAAGTGGCAACGCCGGGCTTTGTTGGCTGTGCAAAAGGGCGATGATAATCTAGCACGGCAAGCGCTGGAGCAAAAGAAAATTTTTGCTGAGAATGTTAATACCCTCAAAGTTAACTTGGATGAGCAAACCGCTCTAGTGGATAGCCTCCAGAGTAAGCTATTCGCCTTTGAAACTAAGGTTTCTGAAGCAAAGGCGAAAAAAGTAATGCTCAAGGCGCGGATAGCTGCCGCCAAAGCCGAAGCGCGACTGCAAAGCACTGTTGGGCGGCTAGGTAGTAGCAGTGCGATCGCTGCCTTCGAGAGAATGGAAGAAAAAGTCTTGCTGCAAGAAGCCCACACTCAATCGGTAGCAGAATTGGCTAGTGCCAATTTAGAAAGCCAATTCGCCGCTTTGGAATCTAGTGGCGACATTGATGATGAATTGGCAGCTTTGAAAGAGCAAATGGCACTGGGACTTCTCACATCGCCAAAACAAGCACAACCTTGTGAGCAACCATCTAGCTCCACATCTGAGCAAGTCGTTGATCAAGAGTTGGAAGCGCTGCGAAAACAATTGGATGAAATGTAACTTATACACTCCTGATCCAAAACGTTTTAAAAACCTATCGAAGAGCGTATCGTATACCTTTAAACAAGCTTTAAGAGAACTAAGGAAAATTTCATTTATTCTTACTGAGCAGCAACAGTTCCCTCGTTTAATGTATATGTAATATTTCTGAAATTAAAAGAAAAAATAGTGACACTACAAGACGAAGAACTGAAAGATAAAGTAGAAGGTGCAGCATTACTCACTGGAGGAACCGTAGCGGGTGCGGGTGTATCCGCAGTTGTTGGCGGCATGGGATTAGTTGGAGGTTTCGGGGGCGTGGCAATTGGGATGGCTCCGGTTGCTGCTGCTGGTGCGGTTGTGGGTACAGCCGCTTACGGAGCTAAGAAGGCAATAGAAGAGGGAGACGCGACAGCTATAGGTGCAGTGGCAGGCGGAGCAGCAGCAGGTGCAGGGGTTGCGGCTGTAGTTGGTGGTATGGGTTTAGCACTAGGAGGTACTGCTGTGGCTATTGGCGCGGCTCCGGTTGTAGCTGCTGGTGCAGTTGTTGGACTAGCGGCTTATGGGTTGAACAGGCTCTTTAACAAGTAATGACAAAACAGCCTCCCAACCCACTGCAAAAACTGGTGCGTGGTGTCATTCGGGATTTGATTCATCAGGCTAATAGTCTAAAAGCTGATACACCAAAAAAACCAAAGACTAAAAAACCTGCTGCGACCAAATCCCAATTTAAAGCAAAGCAAGATAGTAGTAAACGCTCCCGCCACATTCGCAAATCAGTTCGTGTTTCAGTTTTACACAGAGACGGTTACAAATGCGTTTTTTGTGGCATCAGCGTGCGGCAAATCGAGCTAGAAGTTGACCACATAGTGCCATTCTCTAAAGGTGGCAGTAACGACATTAGCAACTTGCAAACACTGTGTATAGATTGCAATCGGGGTAAGGGAGCGCGTTTTTTGAAAAAATAAGGATGAGTGGAATTATTATGTTATTTGATATTTTTCAAGCAGGAATTTCTTTATTTCGTGAACCACATGAAACCAGATGGAATCCTTATGGTTTACAAGGAGACATTTTGCTATTTTTTAGGGATTTCAAAAAATCCATTGACTCGAAAGATGTACAAAGAATTCAGAACTTAATATCTGATAATTATTATAGTAAGTCTTTTGTAAACCAGAATAAAAAACAGCTACTGTCCTGGTTTCAGGAAGTTTTTCAAAAAATGCCATCGGTTGTATACCCATCTCTAGAAATTGAAATATGTAAAGCACCAGAAATAAGACGTGAAGATCAAGTTTATCTCGTACTTAGACCTACCCTGAACATTCACATTTTAGGAATTAATTTAGCATCCCAATTATTTGGGACTAAGAGTCGAATATCTATGCTTATAGAAAGAAATACAAATTCTGGTTTATTCTCTATTACCAATATGGAAGAAATTTAATAAAAGTTAAAAAACTAGTCAAATTAAAGATTTTTTAAGACTGTAAACCTAGTAATACAACAAATTGGATAAGCGAAAACATGGCTTACGTACACGAGATAAAATTCTATATCAGCAGCGAATCTGGCAAATTAAAAGTAGCTTTATATGACAGACCTGCAATTTTTTGCAACGAATTTTGGATCAAGAATGTCGATGCTTCAGAGATAGGTTTCACCTGCATACCAGAAGGTCTGAAACTTGAACAAAAATACAAAGTAGAAGTACTTGGTATTAAACCTTTTCATGCTTCTAAGCCTGAATTTGATTTTATTGACAAATGCGCTGAAGTAGCTTTTTATGCAGCTAAGCAAGCAGCTATCCAGGCAGTAATACCCAATCCGGGTCTACTACCCCCTTTGTGACTGATGGGGTGCAAGTAGGTTAGGTAACTTAAATTACATAAGGACGACAACAAGTGGGACAAAATTCCACAACAGGCACAGCATTTATTGCAGGAGGAAGCCTAGCGGGCGCTGGTGTTTCCGCAACAGTAGGCGGGATGGGATTAGCGGGAGGATTTGGAGGCGTTGGAATTGGGACAGCTCCTGTAGTTGCTGCTGGCGGTGTAGTTGGTGCAGCTGCTTATGGCGCTTTTAAGGCAATAGCAGAGGGAGATGCTGTTGCTTTCGGTGCAATGGGAATTGGCGCAATAGGCGGTGCTGGTGTTTCTAGCGTCGTTGGTGGTATGGGGTTAGTTGCACCCAAGATAGGTTTAGCTGTTGGTATTGGCACAGTACCTATGGCAGCAATTGGTGGTATGATTGGACTCGCAGCTTATGGTATTGCCAAGCTACTAGACGAGTCTGGAAGTGTGGAAACTCCAGCACAGGTTTTTGACCGGATGGAAGAAAAAGTCTTGCAGATGGATGCCTATTACGAAGCTGTGATGGAGTTAGAGGCATTTTTATCTGGTGAAGACCTTAACCAAAAATTTGCAGCTTTGGAAGTTGAGGATGAGTTACAGGCGCTCAAGGCTGAATTCAAGACAAAAACTCAAACCTCTGCTCCTAATATTGAAGCAGAAGTCGTATCTGCCCAACCAACATCACCCGAAGCTTGGAGATGCGTGCAGACTCTTTACGGACACACAGCCGCAGTAAATGCGATCGCCATCAGCCCCGATAATCAAACTTTGGCAAGTGGAAGCAATGACAGAACAGCTCGTCTATGGAACTTGAAAACTGGAAAATGGTTGTACACCTTTGCTGGGCAAGAAGAGGCGATTTTATCTGTTGCTATTAGCCCTGATGGTAGAATACTTGCCAGTGGCGGTGTCGCTCGCAAAATCAGCAGTTGGCATCTGGATACAAAAAAATTTAACCGTACATTCTTTTATTTAAATCCCTACAGTCATACTGGCTTTGTTTACTCAATTGCCTTTAGCCCGGATGGGACAATTCTTGCAAGTGGTAGTGGTGATAAGACTATTAGACTTTGGGGACGTTACACCGGAGAAGTAAAACGTACCTTAAATGGACATTCAGACGCAGTTTTGTCTGTTGCTTTCAGTCCCAATGGCAAAATCCTTGCCAGTGGTAGTGCTGATAAAACTGTCAGACTTTGGGATTTAAAAAATTGGGGACAGCCCCGTATTCTTAATGGACATTTGAAAGCAGTTAATACAATTGTCATCAGTCCAGACGGTCAAACTGTAATCAGTGGTAGTACAGACACCACAATCAAACTGTGGGATCTTCACACTGGCGAATTGCTGCATACTCTCACTGGACATTCAGCAGCGGTTGTGTCTGTTGCCATCAACCCCGATAAACAAACCCTTGCCAGTAGCAGCACAGACGGCATCATCAATCTTTGGGATTTACAGACTGGGAAACTGCTACAAACCCTTTCTGGATGCAGTCCCATTGCCTTCAGTTCTGATGGAAAAACACTCGTGAGCGGGGATAAAGGCGGCACCATCAAGATTTGGCGTCAAATGCTTGGTAGTGATCAACTCATACCTGAGTGTATGCTATCTGAGGAATGGTGGGAAGTCTTGGGCGTAGATCAGGCTGCTTCTTTAAAGGATGTAAAAGGTGCTTACCTGAGATTAGCAAGGCAGTATCACCCTGATATCAACAGTTCAGCCAGTGCAAAAGCCATAATGCAAGCAATTAATCGGGCTTATAAAGAGTATCGCCAAAAAGTTAACAATCATTACCTAAGAACTCCACCCCCGTAAAGCTGCGCTTTACGTCCCCTCCCCGCTCGTGGTGAGTCCAGCGCTGCAGGCGGGTTTCCCGCCGTAGGCGACTGGCGAACCCGAAGGGGGAGGGGATTAAGGGGTGGGGTGCAGTTAACGTGGGAATCATAACTAATTAGGCGGACATGATATAACGCCTTGCCCTTGGGGTCTTTACTACGGTACTCAAGAGGCGAAATCATTTGACCTGTCTGGACGTTGTGACCGTAGTTCTGACAGTAGTGGGCGCTGGTGTTGAACACGCCATTGGTGTAAAGACGCGAGGTGCCTTCTGGATTCTCAGCATTGCAGGGAATTTGAATGCCTGATTTACCTGTGAGTTTGGCATAGCTGAGTCCACTATAATCGCAGGGACGACCACGGGAACACTCTTTCCACGCCTCAAATGCCTGCTCTGGTGTCTGCCATTTAATTAGGGGCGCACCATCTTTATCTCGAAAATCCATGCGTCGCGCATAGTCCAATACAGTTCAGTTAAGGATTGATCCTCCCTAGCCCTCCTTAAAAAGGAGGGAACTAAGCCCCCTTTTTAAGGCAATACAGTTCAGATAAGACCAAAACTGTTACCAGGATGGCAATGTAAAGACGCGCCATGGCGCGTCTCTACACATCAGCCAATCTCACAAAAATCCTTAACTGAACCGTATTGCTTTTTAAGGGGGTTGGGGGATCTTAACAAAACTAAACACCACTAACTGAACCGTATTGGCGCATAGTCAACAAAGATATCGAAGTCGGAACGAGCTGCACCAGGAGGTTCAATCGCCTTAGACGAGTGGCTAGTACCGCAGGGCGGAAGTCAAAAGCGAAGGTAATAAGTCAAAAGACTTATACCGTAACTCTTTTGTTGGATTGTAATGGTGAAGCAGCGCTGCGGGAGGGTTTCCCTCCGCAGGCGACTGCTGAACCCGAAGGGTAGCTTTATTTCCGCCGTCATGTACTAGCTTCTATCTAGAGAGAGGATTTCCACAGTAAATGCGAGCTTATCAAGTTTTAGGCGACAATAAGCGCGATTCAGGAGACTCAATTGCTTATCAAAATTTACGGTAGCTGTGTGCAATACGCTCCCACCCAAGGACCAATTGGCTCGTCTGGCAACTCTTTGGTGTGGCTCTCCTGCTTATAAATTTGAAAACCCCGTGCCTGATAATTAGCCAGTGCATACGATCCATCCAAGCTACAGGTATGTACCCACACTCGCTGTGCCCCCATTCCCCACGCTTGCTTGACTCCAAAACTTAGCAGGTGTCCCCCAATCCGCTGCCCCCAAAACTGCCGTAAGATACCGAAGTAAGCTATCTTGACGTTATTGTCCAACTGTGGTTCTAGTTCAATGTAGCCTGCTGGTGTACCTGAGACATAAGCAACCCAAGTTTGTAGCTCGGGGCTCTCTAGGTATTCTAGCCATCGGCTGTAAGTCCAGTCTAAGCGGTCTATCCAGTACCACTCACTACCTACACTGCTATAGAGAAATCGACTGAATTCAGGAGAGGGAACTTCAGCCCGTGTTATAAGTAGTTTGGAATTGTTAGAAAAGGCAGGGCGCAACTGCCTAGGGTCTAACATTTCTAGATACCAGGTTGTGACATCAACAAGCATCGGTTGATTTTTATCAGAATATCAATATTGTATTGCCGCGCTACGTTCCTCAAAGAATATCTGCTGCATTCCTTCAATGTAAGGCAGCAACAGATCCTGCTGTTCTGGGTTGACACGGCTCATCATCTCATCCGCCAACACTTGACACCATTTTTCTGTCATTTCCCACGGAATTTGCACACCCTGTATAACCATCTGACATAAAGGAAGTAGTTCGTTCTTTAATGGAGCCATACTCTGCTCTAACAAACACAGCCATATATAAGCTTGGAACATATTCAAGTCACGAAGACATGAATATGTAACCTCCGGATCGCTCAAGCCTCCTCTACGGCTACGATGATTGGGCAATAATTCCGCAAGTCGGCGGTAAACGGTTTTAGCAACGTCCCCGCAGACAGGTAACATTTGCTGTACAAGCGTTAACATTGGCGAACCTAACTCATGCTTGGCAGCAGCAGCGCAAACTCGATGCCAAGGCATAGCAATTTGCTCTTCAACAAATTTTAAGTACGGAGTCAGCAGTACTTTCTCAGGAGGTGTCAGCTTTTTAAGAATTAACTTATTGCTGAAGTTTAACTGCGTCGTCATAAAACCAAGGGCACGCCAGTCCTTGGATACTAAGTGCTGCTCTTGAAATACC